>JAGCTA010000050.1 GCA_017963875.1 Victivallales bacterium
CGGGCTTGTCTTGAAAATAGAGCACACGGATGAATTTGGAAAGAGCCATGTTTATCGTCAAACTTTACTGGACCGCCTGCAGAAGATGAACTTTGAGAACAAGGAGTATCTGAACCAGTCACGCGCCATGATGCAGGATGTCTTCAAAGGCGAATTCCCGTTCATGGATTGGCATACGGGAAAATACGAGGCCCTTGTCAATTCAAACTTTCATATTGAACATTTGGACATCACATTCAGTTCTCCGCGTCTTGAATGCAAGTTGAGTTACATTATGGGGAAATTATACAATGCATGCTATATCCGGCATTTGTCCGACAAGCAGCCTTTCCTGGGCATTTACCGTACTTTTACGTATGGTTCAAATGGCAATCTGGTGAGCGGAAACTATCTGGACGCTGCAAAACAGTTTGCCCGGGAAATGTATTTTCATGACGACATGGGGCTAAGAATGCTTGCAGAATTGCAAGGCCGACAATATAAGCAGATTGTCCTTTGGAGCAAACAGGGGACTGAAAGCACAAATCTGACACATGATGAATGGCAGAAGCTCGGGCGACCGTCTGATTATGACGAATGGAAAAAGCTAAACGCAAAATGAAATCAAAATTGACAAGGAGTGAAGATGAATAAAAATTTTTGATTATATTTTGTTATTTTTTTATAATTTTAGAAATATGTTCGGCTTCAGCTTGGAAAAGAAAAGATTTTATAGTTTACAAAGGGACAAGAAGTGAAGGTGTTGTTGGAATTTTAATGTTCAATAAGGACATAATTTATCCTTTGGTTTGTAAGATAGAGACGGAAGAAGGAACATTTGAATACCTATATCATAAACTACCATTTGCTGGCAAAGGCATTAGAGGATGGCAATTGACAAATAAGCCAAAAAGAAAATACACAATTTCAGGTAAAATATCAAATGAAGATTTGGAAAATGGTTGGTATCGCGCAAATGATGGTGTTCAGAAGGAGGGTACCCCTAATGATTGGGTTTGGTTGCCAACTATAAAAATTTGGATGTCACATAACTATCTATGCAAGGGAAAGATGCCATCAATTGATGGGTGGGTTTACCAAATTGAAGTAGTTGATGCAACCAACTGGTGTATCAAAGGACGACTCTTCAAGGATGGTCATGAATTGTCTCTACAAAATACTAATTTGGTAACTCCCTTTGGAATTTTTAGAGCTGAAAAAAAATGTTCACATACTGAAAATGGATGGCTTTACATGATGAAATAATATTTGTTGAAGTCCCCATTGATGACGACACACCCAATCAGTCACGCTTTGGAGCGAACAAGGGACTGAAAGCACGAGTCTATCACATGACGAATGGCAGAAGTTCGGACGGCCGTCTGATTACGACGAATGGAAAAAGCTAAACGCCAAATGAAATCAAAATAAGTCAACAATATCTGCCTTGCGGTGATTGTTTGGCATTCTCAAAGGCGGAAGATGACGCATGCATCCCGCCTGCGCCGTCGGGATAACCAAAAAATAGAAAACCGACTTGAGTATATGGATTATCAACGTAAATTTATTTCCATTTTAAATAAAGAGTATATTGGCCTTGTAACAAACGATGTTTTTAGTTGGCAAGTCATTGTAGATATAGGAGAATAAAGATGAAGGAATACCTGCTGATTATTTTGATGGTTCTGGCGTCCGTCATCTGCTCCGTCCTGTGCAGGCAGCTTATTCGTTCAAATGAACAAATCCGTCGGCAGATCGCGGAGATGGAAGGGAAAATCGAAGAGGCGAAGACACCGAAAGTCATTGCGAGAAAATCGCAAGCCATACAGCACCAGTCTGTTGCGACGGCATCTGCCGGTCATGCGGCGAATGCGGAACTTCGTCAGGAGAAGCGCGTCCTCGAAAAGCAGGTCGTGGAATTGAGAAGTGACATCTTAAAGAATGATCTTGCATCTGGACGTCTCAGGAAAAGAAAGCGTCGGATCACGCCGGCGGAATTGGAGAAACTCGATCCGGCCGCATTTGCACAACACTATAATCCGGAAAATCGCCAAACTATGGAGCGCTTGCAACGTGAAAAAATTGGACAACGCACAAACTTCCTTTCGACCATGAATCCGTCTTGCCTTTCGCCTGAGGAAAACGAACATCTGAAGGCATATGTCCAGTTGCTGAACCAGGCCACCGAAATGAAATTGAGAGGCGAAGAAGTGCCCGTGGAGATGTTCGCGGAATACCGCGGGATTCGACAACTGATTGAAAAGTATTGCGTCGCGGCGATTGGCAGCGACAATCCATCCCTGCCGACTGTACGGCAGAGCCTCCAGCTATGGAGCCGCACGCCGAGCTACAGGGCCCTAAGCCCGTACAATCCATATAAACTGAAAATCAAAGGAGAGCCGCAGCCATGAACGACAACATGAAAATCGCCAATGCCGTCGTCGGCGTGCTTTTCATCATCTGCCTGGTCGTGCTTTACCTTCTTTCTGCTGAAAGGAGGCAACTGCTGGAGGAACTGCAGGGCTTGCGGAACACGTATGAAGAATCTTCCGTGGCGTCAACCGCTGTTGCGGAAAACGATTGGCAAACCGCTTCCGTAAGGTCTTCTGGCAAAGGCGAAAAGCTCCAGAAGGACATTGACAATCTGGAGGCGGAGAAAGAAAGCCTCGAACTGGCCAAATTGGAGCGGGAGACCGGCGACGCTTTTGGAAAGGCTGGCCTTGGATATGGTTTTATGACGTATCGTGACGATGAAGAAGATCCAAGAAAGGCGCGTCAGGAAGGGCTTGACACGACATTCCAGCAGTTCAGCGATTTCGTCAAAAACAGCGATCTGACGGCTCTGCCGGAACAGGAGCGCAAGACGCTGTCGGACTACATGGAATTGCGTAAGAAATGGAACGAGATCATCTATGATCCGCAGGTGGCCGTCGAGGAGAAAATCGAAACCAACAAAGCCTGCGTGGCATTGGACGATCACGTTCAAGGGATTCTTGACAAAATATTCAATTCACAGTACAGCAACGACTACGCGGCTTTCAAGGAGATGAACGACAAGCTCCAGTCGCTTTTGCAGAACGATACGCGGACAAAGACGATGTCAGCCATCACCATCACGAACGAGAAAGGCGAGAAGGAGCAAGTCCTGCTTGAGGAGTAGTTTGATATGACAAATTCTAGAAGATCTAGAAGTTCTAGATCTTCTAGAAAATATAAGCTATAGGCTATAAGAGCCGCCTGCGGCGGTCCTTTTCCTTCATCTTCTCGATTGCCAGATACATGTTGTTATGCTCCTTCTGCCTGGGGACCGTCAAATCCATGCCGCTTATTTCCAGGCAAGTGCAAATCCATGAAAGATTGCGGGAGACAATCAAA
>JAGCTA010000377.1 GCA_017963875.1 Victivallales bacterium
ATGATGATTTCCATTATTTTTTCGGATACTATGACCGAAATCCATGGAACGATGAAATGACAATGCATCTCGCATTGAAAGTATCTCAATGTGAAAGGCTTCCAGAACGAGGTGAAACTGCTGAAATCGGTTTGTTCGACCGCTTGGGCAACTGGCAATCCCAAGTCACAACTAGGGCATGGTGCCACCAGCAAGGGTCAATGGAACTCTTCCTCCCTCAAGGCAACGGCGAGTTCATTTTCAATGACTATGACAGTGCTAATGACAGAATCATCACGCGAGTTTTCAAACCAGGTTCGGGACTATGCTCAAGGCACTATGACTCCCCAGTCTATGCCATTTCCCCCGATGGCAACTGGGCGGTTTCCCTGAATTTCGCAAGAATCCCGCGCCGTGGGTACAGTTATGCGGATGCCGTCCTCAGCACGGATTTTCATCCCAAAGACCTCGATGCTGACGGTCTGACGCTTGTCAATCTCAAGACAGGGGAAGCAAAACTCATCGTCAGTTACCGTACCATGCTTGAACGCCATCCTTATCCATATACATGCGAAAACAAGTACATCTGGCTCAACCACGCCATATTCAATTGCGATTCGACACGAATCCTCTGGCTCTTCAGACAAACCCTGGATCCGCTCCGTCCAAGTGGCTGGCAGACATTCATGTACACTTGCGACCTCACGGGCGAAGATGCCGAATGCACCCTTTCCGACGCCTACTGGAGAACAAACTTGATTTCACATCAAATCTGGGGGCGGGAACCACGGCAGATTCTCGTTGACGCCGCATGGGATGAAACAGGCCATCATGCCGTCGTCTTCGATGAATCCGTTCGCCCGTTCCGTGCCCAGAAACTCGCCGATAGCCATGGCAGTTTTGCACACATGGTCTTCTCAAAGGACGGCAAATACATCTTGGCTGACAGTTATCCAGATACGGAGAAAATCCAGACGCTTGCGCTGATTGAAGCCGACTCTGGCAAAATGGATATCCTCGGCAGATTCCGCCACATCCCTGACTCCCCATGGATCGGCGACACGCGTTGCGACCTCCATCCACGTTGGAGCAACGATGGCAAGACTGTCACCGTCGATTCATACCATGACGGCAAACGCGCCATCTGGCTGCTTAATCTCTAAATTTAATATAAAATATAGTGGCGTACTTCTATGACATCAGAAAAACATCCATTCTTCTCAATCATTGTTCCCTGCTGCGATGTTGAACCATACGTGCGTGAATCTCTTGATTCTGTGCTTAATCAGCCATTCCAGGACTGGGAATGCATTATCGGTGTAGAAACATCAAAGGACAAAACAGAAGAGATTGTGCGCGAATACCAGGCACGAGATTCCCGTTTCCGTATTTTCACCGCCCCCCGCTCTGGATCCTGCTCCGCCTCACGAAATACAGGCATAGACATGGCTACAGGCGAATACATTATATTCCTCGACGGCGATGACACAATAACCGATGGTACCTTGCAGCGGCTCCACGACAAAATCTCCGAACGCCCCGACGCCGACCTTTATCCATGCGCCATGCTCGTCCACAATGACATGACTGGTCAGGATGAGCCGATACGTGACAACTACCCGACAGACTTCAACGGCGAACTCACTGGGCAGGAAGCACTTCTTATGATTTACAAACGCTTCAGGGATCCATGTCCGATGCTGCAACTGACCGTTTTCAAAAGGCAGCATCTGGTTGCGAATAATCTAAAATGTCTTTACGGCCTCAAACGGCAGGACAGTGAATTCGCACCACGCGCCTTATACCTGGCCAAGCGTGTTATTCCCCTTCATGAGGCACTTTACCTCTATCGCATCAGGTCGAATTCTGTATCGACAAATGCAAATAACACGGGCTATTTTTTGAAGGACTACGCAGGAATCCTCAAATCCCTGCTGAAGTTTCATGCCAATGTCTCACGCGATGAAGGATTCGACCGCAGGATTTCATCGTTTTGGGCACGGCATTGGCTTACATGGGTGTATTACTTTTGGTTTGCGCCACGAGTCATAAAAAACACCCCGAGGCAACGCAGAATTGAAACACTTGAAAGCGTTTTCAAGGATGGATTTGACGACTTCGACGCCCTTTCGCGCGCGGCATCAAGAGCACGGCGTATCGCAGGGGGCTTCGTGAAACTCTTTGTTCGCCATCCCAACCTTGCATGGCTGGTCGATGTATTCTTTGCATATATCTACTATCCGCTCGTGGGCATCAGGGACAGCATTAACAAAACGGAATGACCTTCCTGACGAGAGAGGTCACTTCTCAAAGGATGATTTGTTGGGCAAATGTTCTTCAAAGGCCTTGGCTACCTTCATCGAACATACTTCAACATCTCCAATGCTTCCGTCGTCGTTCAAGCAGACTTGTGGATACAACTGGCGTGTAATCACGTCACAGGCATGTGGCAGACTTTTCTCGTTCAGTTGGATTAATTCGCCGATGTGCTTTTCATTTGTAGGAAAGAATTGCCCTGAGATCATGTTCCATGCACACGCAAGCCAGTGGTTGACACACTCATCAGTACGAAATCTACTGCTGGAGGTGCGTTCCAAGATTTCGGGTTGCGCACGCCAGAGTTCCTCAAAAGTGGATTTAAGATGAGGCAGTCCCATATGCCCGAATGTTCCAGGAATCACAATCCTGTTAACGGAAAATGATACAAGATTTTTCACGGCACGTGCCAGGCCGACGGCACGGATGTCAATGTACTTCCAGATATGCTTCCACACCTGTTGTTCCACATCAAGTGTCAATTTCAGTGCTCCACTGTTATTAAGCACGACTCTGCTGGGATTGCTGTATCCAAGCCAACGTGGAATCCCAAAATCGCAGGGAAGGACAGGAAGACCTTTCCTGAAAAAGAATTCAGGAGAAATAGGGCGCAGGACGAACATGTCGTCATTGAAAAGCACAAAATGCTCTGAAAGATCAGGAAGGCGATGCAGGTTGAGTTCAATGGTATTGGATTGAAATGTTGGGAGATAATCCGCAGGAATGTAGTCTTTGTGATTGATAAGCCTCAGTTTTGGGTGCGACTCATTGAGCCATTCTGGTTTCTGTCCACAGGTCACGAAGAAAATGCGATCAACCCACGGAGTGAATTGCTCAATGGCACGAAACCAATACTGGAGCAAACCATAATCGCGATAGCGACAAGCGGCATTGGCATCAACATCGGTTCGTGGTATGTCCTTTCCTGAATTTTCGTACTTGCGTTTCTGCTCAAGCCACTCTTTGTCGGTTCCGTCCACCCATGTCAAAACAAAATCAATCTTTTCCATATCAATCTCTTGTAATGTCAGATTCCTTTTCAGATTGTTCTAACAGAAGGCATGCCAGTAGGTTATTCATTTTGGGAATCGGATTTTAGCCCTTGAATATTCTACGTTTCAGTTTCATGGCACGCCACACCCATGGAGCCAGAGGAGCAGCGATGCGACAGAACTGCCACCAGTTTCTCCTGAGCGGAAGAGGAAGATCGTCTGGCCTGACTATCCCCTTCTCCAAGAGCCAGTCAACTACTGGCTGTATGAGTTCATGAAAACTGACTGAATAGGAGTTCCACATCTGCCATGGTTTGGGATTGTAGGCGATGTGCGCATAGTAACGATTTTTGTCCACGCTGCCATTGGCTTTGTAATGCTCTGTGACCAGCGGAGCATCGGGATCAAAGCAGAGAAGGCTGCCAAGGACGCTCTCATCTGTCTGGAAATATGGCGAGCCATGTTTCATAATGATGCCGACGTCGTCAGGAAGGACATTTTCTATTTGAGTCTTCCAGCGATCCAAGAAGGGACGCCACTTGCGATGAAGCACGATAAATGGCGCATTCATACGCGTGTCATATCTGCTTTTGGATAGCGCTTTTCCGAAGAAGTGCTCCACATCTCGTCGCCATGTCTCAAGATTATCAGGAGTGAAATCAGACGGTTTGGGATTGTATTTGCGTATGACAATTTCGTTCTCGTCATCGCCTGTGAGCCACTCGGAACAATCGCCCACAAACAATGCGTCTGAATCTGCCCAGCAGACCCATTCCGTCTCAATATCCTCAAGTGCCATAAGCATGGGCTTCTGGCATGTCACGCACTGCCTTGATTTCGGTAGTTCATGTAATGTCACATCGCCAAGTGAAAGGACACGCTGCTTCATTATCTCAGACCATCCTGTCATTCCGACAATGACTGGATGCTTCATACCGTTTCTTCGCATACTGGCTACCAGCAACAGCGTCCCCCAAGCAAATGCCTTGTCACCAGCCGTAACGACAGTCGTCTTTATGCGGTTTTCCTTTGTTGATAATGATGTTGCCATATCATTGAATTCTGAGATTTCTTATAGATGGTTCCAATGGATTGTGGAATCCACTGGAACCCAAAACATTCCAACTTATTTCAGTTTTCTAAGATTCCTGAAATTGGCGTCTGCAATCATCTGGCCGAGAGCAGGAGTCGAACGGACGGAAATAACAGGTGTCGCCTCATAGCCGCCGCGCATAAATGCCTCGTATGTCGGAATGTATCCGACACCGTCATTGCACAGTTCCGCGATGAATGTGAACTTGAAAGGCGACCACTTCTTGATTTCCTTGCCCCATTCGACGAACAATTCGCCTGGAGCGCCGCAGAAGACCGCGTCACCAATCCGCAACGCCTGGACTTCTCGCTTGATGGTACCTGTGTCGTCGTATTGTTCGTACCGTTCGACCAACGCGGCTTCGCCTGTTTCCTGGCGACCGCCGTTGGCCAGCCTCGCCTTTGCCTTTTCCAGACGCCACTGCAAAACGGTGTCGTTTTTCGGATACTTCGGCACATCAAGAATTTCGCGTGCCGTTCCGACGGTGACCGTCTCGCTCGGCCACGCCTTTTCGATGATATTCATCGCCTTGCCAGCAAACGCCCTGCCCATCTGCTCAGACTTCCACGGTCCCTTACCGGGGAACGGATTGTCACGCAGATAGACACAATGGTTGATGTTTCCACAGGCCCCCTGGACATAGAGCACAATCAAATCGTCGCCATAGACTTTGCGCAGCGTCTCTTGGATGACAGCGGGAAAATCCGCTGAAATTTTCGTGCCCGATGTAACATCAATGTGGACGGAATAATTGCAGATGACCGCAAAAGGCTTGTCCGTCAGTTCCTCCTTGAATACGAGAGCGCCGAAATCATCATCGGTCTCCGACGCAAATCCCTCGCATTTAAGATCACCGCCAGGTCCAAACTGTTCAGAGCAGTCTTCCATGCGGAAACGGCGAACGTATGCCAGCCCGTGTTCATTTTCCTTTCCAATGCATAGGACTGCCTGACGTTGCTTTGCGGCCGCGTCAATCGCCGCCTGCGCGATTCGTGCGGGAAGTCCTGCATAGTATTCCTCGTTGCGGCAGGTGATGGGGTTCACTTTGGCGGTTGGCCTGATTTCTGGTCCTGTATGCGTATGGGTCGAGCAGATCATGATGTGGTCTTCGAGAATGCCAGTCGCATCATGAATCAGTTTACGGGTGAGTTTCGTGACTTCCGCCTGCATCGTGATGAGGTCACAGGTGATCAGCGCGATGCGCCCGTCACCATCACCAGCCACAATGGCCTTTGCATGAAGTGGATAGATGATTCCATCAGAGATACGGCGGCTGAAGTATCCAGCCAGATGCGTGCCCAGAGGCGGTGTGATGTCGCTTTCCGCTGCGCCGACATTGAGTTTTTGGATTTCCATGATTTCTTTGCTCCTTGAATAATTTAAGTTCTAGAGAGTTCTAGAAAGTTCTAGAGAGTTCTAGAAACTGGAATTCACCAGATTCTATGAGGCAAACCGAGCGAATCCGAGATGCGATTTCGTATCGGATGAATGGGATGGGATGGCAGCGGCTTGTTCTTTGTGAATGCCAATGCGATGCCGTTGGTCTTGTCAGCAAAGCCCTCCGAGCCTGCGGCACCGCCGTGTCCAAAGCGACAGCCCATGTCATCATCTGGACCACACAGCGCGTAGCCAAGACCGAATTTCGCCCATGAGGTTGGCGGATCATCGTCCGCGCGTCTCAAAAAAGTGGCATTGTCAATCGTCTGAGGAGAAAGCAAACGAACGCCGTTCACCTCGCCGATGAGCGCGGCATAATGCCTGGCCAATGCACGTG
>JAGCTA010000051.1 GCA_017963875.1 Victivallales bacterium
AAGATGTGATGCCACCAGTGATTGCGGTTGAAGATGCAGATGAATTGGGCAAACTTCATGGCATCTGCGCCATCCTTTCATTCGTCGCACTTGGTGCTGCGTGCTTCTTCATCGTCATGGATTTCCTAAAATATGTAAAATAATCTGACGACGCTTCAGTGTACCACGAAGACGTTGTCACATGATATGCAACATTAAAGGCCACCTCAGGAGCATTCCTGCGGTGGCCTTAAAGGTTAAGATTATTCTCTCCTCACCCAAGTCGAATGACCTTGCCTCCATTGTCCATGGATTCATTGGCAGCGAGAGTCAATTCCAGATTCTTATAGGCCTCATAGTAGTTGGACTCAATAAGGGATTGATCCTTCTCGATGATGGCATCGATGAACGCCTGGTCCTCTTCCTGACCGAAGTCATTGCCAACCTTGCACGTGATGGTACGCGATGGTTCGGTAATCGTCAGGTCCTTCCGTTCATTGTAAACCAGTTTGCCATTCATCGTATAAACATCAATGCCGTTTTTGCCACCACCGCCACGGACAAAGCATCCTGAATAGACCGTGCCGATGATACCATTGGCGAATTTGAGATTCACGGCAGAGGCGTCTTCAGTATCGTAGTTCTCGACATCGGTAATGATGCCACGGCGGCCAAATGCGGAGACTTCAACGACCTCGCCAAACAAGTTCCTGCACATGTCAAAGGTATGGATGGTCTGCTCGACCGCCTGACCACCTGATGTGTCGCGGCGACGCCACCACCACACGCCTGGCATTCCACCAACCCAATAGGCATTGAAGAAACCGACTTGGGATTTGGAGACCCACTGTTTCATCGTCGGAATGAAATCAATGTAACGGTCCTGGAATCCAGCGGCATTGATGAGTTTCTTCTTTTTCAGGCCTGCAAGGACCTTCTTCGCATAATCAAGGTTCAACGCCACAGGCTTTTCAACGAAAAGCGCACACCCCTTGTCGATGACGCCAAATTCCATACCTGAATGCGCACAGGGCTCGACGCAGACATACACGGCATCAAGTTTTTCCTTGGCAAGCATTTCCTTCCAGTCTTTGTAGGGAGTGGCGTTGAAGCGCGTGGCGGCTGCTTGTGCACGTTCATCAATCAAGTCGCAGACTGCGACAATCTGCGCTTCTGGAATTTTAGGGGCACCGTTATTGTCCACGTCATAATGTCCAAAATGGTAGTTGGCGATTCCGCCGCAGCCGATGAAACCAATGCGAACTTTCTTTTTTGCCATCTGATTGAACTCCTTTGGGGTTGTTTTTGAAGTTGTTGTGGTTGTCGATTATCTAGAAGAAAGAAAAAACGCTGTCATGCAAGCCATTCACGTGTTTCAACAAGTGATTCTTTTGAAGGCTTCAGAGGGATATATTCAAGCCCGAGATACCCTTGAAAACCCGCTTCATCAATCTTCTTGCAAATGAAAGGATAATTCTGCTCTCCACCCGTCATTTCATGGCGTCCAGGAATGCCCGCCGCATGGAAATGGCCGATGATGTCAAGATTGGTGAGAATTTTCTCCGTGACATTCCCTTCCATGATACCCGCATGGTAAATGTCATACAGCCCTTTGACATTCGGCGAATTCACTGCACGAAGAACAGCAGCCATGTCTTCTGAATTGTCGATATAGTAATTGGGATGGTTGACGGCTGAATTGAGAAGTTCAAGGACAATGGTAATGCCAGCGGCCTCTGCCAAAGGTGCGGCACGTTTCAATGCCTCAATGACGTTTTTCGTCAACTGGCAACGCGTTTTTCCAGGAATGAAGTTGCCAGACAGCGCGATGACATTCTTGCAATTGAGGCGCTTTGCGTCCTCTATATCCTTTTTGAAACCTTCGATGGCGGCTTCATGGTTCTTCTCGTCGGTCAAACCGCTCAGATGGCTGGTGAACGAGGTAATAATCATGCCGTGGGAGGCTGCGGCCTTGCGGATCGCATCTGGATTGCGATCGCCGAGCCCCCAGAATTCTCCTGCTGAATAACCACAATCGGCGACGGCGGCAAAACGTTCTTCAAAAGGAAGGTCACGAAAGAATAGTTCTAGGCAAGGTGTTAGTTTCATGTTTTTTGTACGAGTTGAATAGTTGATTATGAAATAATGGCTATGAAATAATTTGACATCATAATGGAAAAGGGCAAATAATCAAGAGTGAAAAAAGCATTATCCAAATAAAAAACAATCCGCCATGGCATCGTTGCCGATTTCATGCTTTATTCCTTGGATTCTGCCAGAGAAGGATTTCCTGGGGTGCCGCCTTTGATTTCGAGTTCGGCGAATGCCTCGCCATTGACTGGCACCTGTTGCCCGCCACACGTCACGACGGTCCTCCCAAAATCCCGCAGCATGTCAACGGCAGCGAATGTCGCCTGCGAAGGCGTGAAGACGAATAAAACTGACGCCGTACCGTCATCCGCCACATTTAGTTTATCAAAGTCTGCACACAGAAATTGTGAAAACGCATAATAAGTCTTGATTTCAGGCATTTTCCTGTCGTTGCCGTGAATGACAGTAATCTGACCGATCGCCGTATCTTTGGGATTAAGCGTCAGAATTCTTGCCTGAAAAGGCCTGCCTTCCAGTCTGCCGCGCAATTCCTTTGGAATGACAAACTGCTTTTTAATGCAGATGGAATCAGGAGGCGTGTCGTTCAAAATGGAGGAAATGCCACCAACGCCCATGGGCACGGCACCATGGTCATGCACCAATACGGTGTTGTCTGGACTATGAACGCATATCCCCTCAGGAGAAATCGCTGCAATAACGGAAGATTCGTAGCCATAGCGATATAAGAACAACACACAGTTCACGATGATGATAGCGACAAGCAGCGTCACAATGGTGATAACGGCTTGACGCCTCGGCATTTTCCTAATGGTCGCAAGATTCCGTATCGTTCCCGCGGCTAGAACACAAAGTAGCGGAATGATGGCAATGCGGAAACGTGCCAGCATATAAAATGCGATAGTCGCAAGCATGAACATGATGACAAAGGATGCAATCAAGCGTTGACCACCGTGGGAACGACGCCTCATAATCAGCAAAAGCCCCGCAAGCCCAAGAGACGCAAAAAGCGCGAAATCAAGAAAAAAAGGCATGGATAAAAGCCGACTGTACGGATACCCATGCGCCTGGATATTGACATTGTTCGGGATTTCATCCGAATCCCAAAAATGCAGAAGCGTCCTGAATTTCAGTTCAATGAAAGCCAGAGGGCTGTTCAAGGCCCATTGCATGATATTGGACAAGGCGGAACGCTGGCCGCTGTCGCTCTGTGACGTCCAGATGGAATAAGTCAGAGGATAGGCAAGCCCTGCGGCTGGGGCCTCTGGCGAATTGCCTAGAATCAGGACTTTGCCAGCGGCTGTGGAGGCACCTGTCCAACGTCCCGCATAATGATAGTTACGTATGGCGAATGGCAACTGCGGCAGATACGAAATTGCAATGATTGCTGCGCAGATTCCCAGCATTTTGAGACATTTTTCCTTCCTGTTGCGTATGATGAAAACCGCCAGCACCACGGGGAGAAACAGCAACGCATTGCCGCGCGTCAAAATGGCACATGCGAGCACAACAGCGGACATCAGCCATTGCCTCAAACGATTATGCTGCCACGCGCGAAGCGTCAGATAGCAAAGCAACGCAATCCAGAAACTCTGGAGGACTTCATAAAGCGCAAAAGGCGTATAGAAAACATGAAATCTGGCAAGTGCAAGCAGTGCGGCGGCAACCCATCCATAGACACGTCCGAAGACGATAGCGGCGCACAGTCCGCAGAGATAGACCGTCCCTGCCCCGATGATGGTCTGCAATGCCAGCAACCAGAACTTTGAACCGCTATCTGGGACAACCAGAGGAAGAACCACAGTATAATAGAATGGCTGGTAGTCATAATGATCTGGAAACTGGCCGTGGCGGATATCTGATGCAAGCCTGAGATATGTCGCCATGTCGGACTGCGGATTTGGATTCATGACTTCTGGGGAAGATGCCAGTTGACAGCAGACGATTCCCCGCAGAAGAAGTCCGACGAGTGAAATGACGGCAAGTATAAGAAAGAAATTCCTGTGTTTGGAAGAAAGAGAAGTCATTCGTTGCATGGGCAGTCACCATAAAGGTGTGTTTTTCGTCTTGCAGTTGTTTTTTTCTCAGAAAGTTCCACTGGAACCCATTGTCAGTCATTGGCAAATGGACAACTGGTAATATATTATATCAATTTTATAATTTAAAACCCACAACAGGTAAAATACACCATGGCACGGTCAGCAACTATCGAACGTAAAACAAAGGAAACGGCTATCAGCGTGTCTTTGAATCTTGATGAACGGGGAGATGACGCCATTTCCTCTGGAATTGGCTTCTTCGACCACATGCTGACCGCGTTTTCACACCATGGCGGATTCGGCCTTTCACTGACGTGCAAAGGAGATTTGTGGATTGACGCACACCACAGCATGGAGGACATAGGGCTCGCGCTGGGCGCGGCGCTTAAGGAAGCGCTGGGCGACAAGCGCGGGATAACACGGTTCGGCTTTTTCTATGCACCACTGGATGAGTCGCTGGCGCGCGTCGTTATCGATGTTTCTGGAAGACCGCATTTGTCATGGCGTTGCGAATTTCCCGAAAACGAGGCTGGCGGCATCAGTTGCAGACTCCATAGGGAATTCTTCCAGGCTCTTGCCAACACCGCAGGAATTACCCTCCATGTCGATTTGCTAGCCTGCGAAGAGAGCCATCATGGGCTTGAGGCAATCTACAAGGCTTTCGGGCGAGCCCTCAAGGCGGCTGTCACCCTGTCTGTGACCAAAGATGAGATTCCTTCAACCAAAGGAGTTCTCTGAAGTCAAAGCGGTTTCTCCAAGGTGTCGAATTGAGATTTTACGAATGATTTTCCCGAAAAGATTTCGGGATTCAATATGAAAATCCAACAGCACGGATTTGTGACCGTGCAAAACAAGGAGCAGGAAAAAGAATGTCAGAATTCGATTTGAGTACGATGCGCCATAGCGCGGCGCACATCATGGCTGCGGCAATCCAGAAACTCTATCCGACGGCGAAATTCGATATCGGACCAAGCACAGAGGATGGTTTCTACTATGACTTCGACCTTGAGCAGCGTCTCGTTCCAGAGGATTTGAAGGCCATTGAAAAGGAAATGAAGAAAATGATTGGCCGTCAACTGCCTTTTATCCGCAAGGAAGTCACTAGGGAAGAGGCGCGGCAGTTGTTCGAAAGCAAGGGGCAGACGTATAAACTCTCAAGGCTGGAAGATATTCCAGAGGGCGAGACCGTCAGTCTGTATTATACGGGCGACGACTATGTTGACCTGTGCCGTGGTCCGCATGTGGAGCACAGCGGCCAGATTGGCGCCGTCAAACTGATGTCGCTTGCAGGTTCCTATTTCCGTGGAAATGAAAAGAATCAGATGCTCCAACGCATTTATGGCACCGCTTTTGCGACAAAGGAGGAATTGCAGGAGTATCTGACGAGGATTGAGGAAGCCAAGAAGCGCGACCATCGGAAGATTGGCGCTGAAATGGAACTGTTCAGTACGCATGAGGAAATCGGTCCTGGTCTGGTTTGCTGGCACCCCATGGGGGCACGCATCCGCCATACGTTGGAAACTTTCTGGAAGGAAGAGCATTACAAACATGGCTATGAACTCATGTACACGCCCCATGTCGGCAGGGCATTGCTCTGGCAGACTTCTGGGCATCTTGATTTCTACCGCGAAGGCATGTATGCCAACATGGAAATCGATGGTGATCCCTACTATGTCAAGCCGATGAACTGCCCGTTCCATATCATGATTTACAAGACCCGTCCGCGTTCCTACAGGGAACTGCCAGCGCGCTGGGCGGAACTGGGCACGGTCTATCGCTATGAAAAGGCTGGTGTACTGCATGGATTGATGCGCGTCCGCGGCTTTACGCAGGACGATGCGCATATCATCTGCACCCCAGAACAGATCGAAGACGAAATCCGTGAAGTCCTGCGTTTCAGCATGTACATGTGGAAGTGCTTCGGATTCAAGGATGTCAAGGCATATCTGGCGACCCGCCCCGCGAAGGCTGTCGGCGATGATGCGATGTGGGCGCAGGCCATGCATTCACTGGAAAACGCCGTGAAGGCCGAAGGCGTCGATTGCGAGGTGGATGAAGGCGGCGGCGCTTTCTACGGGCCGAAAATCGACCTGAAAATCAAAGACGCGTTGGGCCGTGAATGGCAAACCAGCACCATTCAGTTCGACTTCAATCTGCCAGAGCGCTTCGACATGACGTATATCGGCCAGGATGGCCAGAAGCACCGCCCCTACATGGTGCATCGTGCACTTCTCGGCTCATTGGAGCGCTTCTTTGGCATCCTCATCGAGCATTACGCAGGTGCTTTCCCGCTTTGGCTTGCGCCTGAACAGATTCGCATCCTGCCTATCAGCGAAAAATTCGAGGAATACGCCAAGAGTTTGGAACAGAAACTGCGTGAAAAGAACATCCGCTGCTCCATCGACCTCGAAGCCGACCCCATCGGCGGAAAAATCCGCCGTGCTCGCAACCAGCGCATCCCATATCTGCTGGTCGTCGGTGAAAAGGAAGCCCAATCTGGTGAAGTGGCCGTCCGCAGCCGCGCAAATGGCGAGGAAGGTTCCATGAAATTCGATGCGCTCCTCGAACGAGTCGAAAAGGAAATCGCAGAAAAGGCATGATTTTTTTCGCTTTTTGATTTGTCAAAATCAAAGGGATATGTACATTAGAAAATAAGGTAGTCTTCTGAATATCAGAAGGCAATGAAGTCGTCAAGAGCCACCATCAAGTGGCTTTTGGCATGGTACCTGAATCCGTGAAGTGCTAGATGGCGAGATGAGTTCCAGGAGATGCGCGGAGCGTATATGACACACGTGCTCGTCCAGCCGTAGTCTTTGGCGCAGGCTGAAGCATCGGCCACGGAATCTCCGCCTGATGGTGCTTTCACGGATTTAGGATGGTATTAACCCCAGCATGGAGGGTACTGCTATCGCACGTCAGTTAAAAAGTGGAGACCGTTTTTTCCGTGGAAAGACGGTACGGTTGTTGTCTGAAAACAACGAACAATTGGGCATGATGAGTTTTGAGGAGGCGCTAGACAAAGCCAATGACGCGGGGCTTGATCTAGTGGAACTTGCCAGCAAAGCGGATCCCCCAGTCGTACGTATCATGGACTATGGCAAATACCTCTATCAGGAAAGCCGTCGGCAACGGGAGGCAAAGAAAAACCAGGTCCAGCAGAAAGTCAAGGAAGTGAAGATCCATCCATCGACGGATACGAACGATTTGGCGACAAAAGCCCGCCAAGCAATTGAATTTTTGAAAAAAGGTGATAAAGTAAAAGTCATCATGTTTTTCCGCGGTCGTGAAATGGCTCATCAGGAAATTGGTGAGCAGTTGCTCGCGACAATGCTTGAAAAGTTGTCCGATGTCTCTGTGCTAGAAGGTCCGCCGAAGTTGATTGGTCGTCAGATCATTGCCTCGGTTGCTCCAAAAACCACGGGGGCGGCTAACAAGGCTCCAAAACAGCCCAAGCCACCTAAACAGACAACGGAAACAACGGATTCGGAATGAAATCTTTGCCGTCTGTGACTGAAATATGACACGGTTGGCATAGGACATCTTCCAAATGCGAATCGTCAAATGCGGGGAACAGCGATAAATCGTTGTTCCCCGTTTATTTGCCTTGTTTTTGAAAATCAGTGGCGATGCCCCGTTTGGCATTGCAATCATAATTGATTAACATTAGGAAAAAGAACCATGCCCAAGATGAAAACACGCAAGGCGGCTGCCAAGCGCTTCAAGGAGACGGGAACTGGAAAATTCCGTCACAATTGCGCTTACGGTCGTCACATTTTGACGAAGAAGAGTTCAAAACGCAAACGCCGCCTCGGTAAGGACGCCGCAGTCAAGGCATCGGAAATGAGCCGTCTGAAGGCCTCATTGCCGTACGGTCTGTAATCTGTAATTCGCAGATTGATTTGCTTTGAACGAAAATTCACCAAAAAAACAACCAAGGCTGAACAGTCTATCATTTGACGTTACTGTCAGTCTGTAAAGGAGAAGAAAAAGATGTCAAGAACCACGTATGCAGTTCCGTCGCGCAAGCGTCGTAAAAGAGTTCTTGCGATGGCCACGGGTTTCCGCGGCAATCGCAGCAAACTGATCCGCATGGCCTATAGCGCGACAGATCGCGCAATGGCGAACATGTTCATCGGGCGCAAGCAGAAGAAGCGCCAGTACCGTCGTCTGTGGATGATCCGCATCAATGCGGCATGCCGTGCACTCGACTTTAAATATAGTTGGATGATTGATGGCCTGAACAAGGCTGGTATCGAAATCAACCGCAAGTGGCTCTCCGACCTGGCCATCACCGATCCGAAGACCTTTGAGGCCCTCGTTGACAAGGCCAAGGCCGCCCGCCAGTAATTTTCAGCGACATTGTTGCCATTCAAGCCTGTGTTTTCGCGACACAGGCTTTTTTATTTTCCAATAACTTCTGCTGATTCAACCGTCCGATTCAGCCCTTTGACGGTCTTGATATATTCATCAACAGGCATCAGATGACTCTTGTGGCTCGCGATTTCCTTGCCGCGCACGCCATCGCCATACAGCAACTCGACGGCCAGAAGCGTATTCAACTCCGAATTGACAACATACGCCATCGTTTCGTCTTGAACGCGATAGTCTGCACCGTGCCCCATTCCAGCCGCGCCTGGAATGGCTGCTTCAACGGAAGGAACGACCAGCGCAAGGTCACCCATGTCCGTACAGCCCGCATCAAACGACTGGTTCGCGTCAAATGGTGCATCTGGAAAAAGGCAGTGAACCATTTTGTTCTCAATGGCACCAAGGTCGTCATCATTGTGGAGAGGCATGTATCCAGGGATTGTTTCGATGGTCGCGGTACATTCTGCCGCATGAGCGGCGTGCATCACGATGCGGTCAAAACGCTCATTCAAAGCAAGAATTTCCTCTAATGACGGTGCACGAAGCATATATTCCATCGTAACCGTATCAGGAAGGACATTCACTGCATTGCCACCGTTAGTGATGATGCCATGGATACGGATTCTGGACGAATTGCTATATGCCTCACGCATCAATCCAATCGCGTGCTGTGCCAATGACGAGGCGTTCAGTGCATTGATTCCATTGTGCGGAGACGCCGCATGGCAACTCTTTCCATGGAAGGCAATGCGCTTGTTGACACAGCCATTGTGATCCTTGTACCCGAATTTTCTTGCCAAATGGTGCATACACGCGGCATCGACATCATTGAATACACCCTCGCATATCAGTTCCGACTTTCCTGATATGCAACTAATCTTGCCTGCCTCAATCAGTCCAAGCCTGTAATCCATCTCTATACCCTCCTCCGCTGGTGCACCAATCAGCGCAATTTTCCCGCAAATTTCACCCGTCTTCACGGCTGCAAGCACGCCGATGGCCGCACCGAAAACAGATGTCGCACTCGCGTTGTGACCACAGGAATGGACAGCCCCCGTCACCTTGTCGCATTCGGGATGAGTCGGAATGATCAGTGAATCTAGTTCGCCGATGATTGCGACTGTCGGTCCAGGCTTGCCCGTGTCGATGTCCGCCCGAAAGCCCGTCAGTGCAAGACCTGTCTTCACGGTCAGCCCGAGCGAGCGCAATTTGTCCACGAGGAACGCTGACGTTTTCACTTCCCTATAGCCAGGCTCGGGATTTTTCCAAATGAACCTTCCGACATTGATGATTTCGTCTTTCCTCGCTTCAATAGCGGCACGGACGGCTTCACGCACAGTTTCTTTTCTCATTGTCGCTCCTCTGAGGTAATTTAGGACAAACCGACAGAAAACGAAACTCAAAGGTTTTCCGCCGTCAGGATGCCGTTGATGCGGCGATAGTCATCCGCCCGAATGAGCCAAGAGGGGTCTTCACAGCCAGAGCAGGTGCGGATCGCAGCACCCCAGAGGTCATATTTGCGGAACTGTTTAGCAACGAACTCCAACATATCCCAGTAGGAATCGCAATGCTCTTCCCAAAGCAAGGAGTAAGAGCCGATGTACGAACAGGATTCCGCCATCACCAGGCGTGCATCGGGGCAGAGTCGATTGCGGAGGGCGACGGCCTGCTCCAAAGCCTTGATAAGTTCATCCTCGTAACGGTGGCGCTCCTGAGCAAATTTGGCAAAGAAGAGTTGTTCCAGCGCAGGAATCTGACGTGGTTCCAAGTTGTTGTAAAGCCAGATTCTGCGGTACCAGTCGCCAGGCAAACGTCCCTTACGGCTGTCAATAATCTGCTGCAACGGAATGGGAAACTCACTCAGGTAGGGTTGTGCGCATGCCAGTTCCCTCGGGTCGGTCAAGTCTGTTGTTGACGCCAACAATTTGCCTTCGAGAATGGAATAGATTGGCCACAGATAGTAGGAATGGAAATTCCAGACCTGTGCATTGCTGGGAAACATCGCCTCTTTCGTCCAAGCGGTATAGGTATCGTATGCGAAAAGGACATCTGGATGGCGCTGCCTCAGATAAGCGATGGCGGCTTCGTGGTCCTGCCGGAACAGTTCGTGCTCAGGATTCGTCTGGCTGGAGTAGCCGCCGACGAAATTCAAACCGTCCGCCTCATTGAGAATCTCCGCGAAGGCCACCTGCCCCAGAAGGTCCCTTTCCCGCAGATAGGAGAGGATGTGGTCCAGTTGCTCTGCAAAGAACTGACAGCGTTCGTGGGGCGGAAGGGCGTGGAGACGACGATTCACATTTTCGTCGCCGCAGTACCAAAAGGTATGTAGGTAATACCAACTTGAGAGAATGACATAGACATTGTGGCGTTTGGCCGCTTCCATGAGTTGCACCAACCGTTCCAGCAGGTCGCAGGGACCGCCCTTGCCGCAGCACCACTGTTGTCGAATAATGCTGGAGAAGCCTGGATAGGGTTCGCAGATGGAAACCACTCCATTGGGAGGGTTTGAAGAGAAATCAATGAGGCCAGCGCCGTCGTCAAAGCGGATGCAGTTGAACCCCCGTTGCACTGTCTCCGCCATCATACGGTCCAAATCGTGGTACGCGCCGTTGCCTTGCGTGTCATGAAGAGCCCAGATGGGGAAGCTGATGGCTAGATGGGATGGAAGCATGCCTTTCTCCTGCTTGTTGCTATTTTCCAATCACCGCTGCCGATTCAAGCGTCCGATTCAATCCTTTGACGGTCTTGACATACTCTGGAATTGACATCAGCTTGCTCTTGTGGCTCGCGATCTCCTTGCCGCGCGCCGCGTCGCCATAAAGCAATTCAACAGCCATGAGCGCGTTCAATTTAGAACTACCAATGTATGCCATGGTCTCATCCGCGATGCGATAATCCGCACCATGTCCTGTGCCCGAAGCACCTGGAATATAAGCATGTATCGCAGGAATGACCGTTGCGACATCACCCATGTCAGTACATGAAGAAAAGAAAACAGTGTTCGCGTCGAATTTTGCATCAGGGAACAGGCTATGGACGACTTCTCCCTCAATTGCCCCAAGGTCATTGTCGTCGTAGAGCGGCATGTAGCCCTGAATGGTCTCAATTGTCGCAGTGCATTCAGCGGCATGTGCGGAATGCATGACGATTCTGTCAAAGCGTTCATTCAAATCAATAATCTCCTTGACGCTTGGCGCACGAAGCATGTACTCCATTGAAACCATGTCAGGAATGACGTTTACGACATTGCCACCATTTGTGATAATGCCATGGATGCGGATTTTGTCCGAATTGCTGTATGCCTCGCGCATCAAGCCGATAGCGTGTTGCGCCAGTGACGATGCATTGAGTGCATTGATGCCATTTTGCGGGCTGGCTCCGTGGCAACTCTTTCCATGGAAGACAATGCGCTTATTGACGCAGCCATTGTGGTCATTGTAGCCGAAGCGGCTGCTCATGTGGTGCATATAGGAAATGTCAATGTCGTCAAAGACGCCTTCGCATATCATCTCCGCCTTCCCAGCGATGCAACTGATTTTGCCCTCATTGATAAGTGAAAGTCTATAATCCATTTCAATGCCCTCCTCCGCAGGAGTTGCAATCAGCGCGATTTTGCCGCAAAGCGCCCCAGCCTTCACGGCCTCAAGCACGCCGACGGCCGCACCGAAAATCGATGTCGCGCTGGCGTTGTGACCGCAGGAATGGACTGCCCCCGTCGCTTTGTCGCATTCAGGATGCGTGGGGATGATCAGCGAATCAAGTTCGCCGAGTATCGCAAGCGTCGGTCCAGGCTTTCCCGTGTCGATATCTGCCCGAAAGCCCGTCAATGCGAGTCCCGTCTTCACATCCAAGCCCAAAGACCGCAGTTTGTCAACCAAATAGGCGGACGTCTTAACTTCCCTGTATCCAGGCTCTGGATTCTGCCAGATATGCCTTCCAATACCGATGATTTCATCTTTTTTCGCATCTATTGCGGCAATGACCGCATTACGCACGTCTTCCTTGCTCTTTACGCTCATGATTGTTCCTTCTTGTTGCGGCTGGCAGTGCCTGCCGTCTTGTCATATTAAGTTTACAATAGTCTCCAATTTCAACGTCTTCGGATCAAAGGTCCTGAAATAAGTCTCCTGCTTCGAACTCTTCTCGAAATAGAATTTGCCGCCCATGAAAGAAGTCAGGGAACCTGTCACGACAGGCGGTTCAAGTGCCCAGTGGAAATGGCCACCCGCCCAATAGACGGGAGATGAAAATGATTCCAGCCGTCGCTGGATGCTATCAGGGACCTCCATGTAGATTCCATTCTCCACAGGTCGGCTGCAACAACCTGGATATGGCACGTGCGTGCAGACAACCACTGGTGCGCCTTCGGCTTCGTCAAGCGTTCTTGAAAACCATCGCCATTGCTCTTCCGATGCTACATGGTCATTGGGGCTGATTGGACAAAATGATATCGCAGTTACTCCTGGAAGAGCCTTGTATGCAAAATCCATTGACTGCCCGTAAATTTCCTCGAAGAACGGCCTTTCACGGTAAATGCCGCACTCCAGAAACGGCACGCCAACCGTTTCGCGCCAATGAAGATACCCAGCAAACAAATTCTTCCTATATGGCCGAAGCTCTTCCCGCAGACACCCGTCGCGCGACACTGTGTCGCCCAAGTTGACAACCAATTCAAAGTTACCGCCTTTAATGAACTCCGACAGCTGCTGAAGTCGCTGCGCCTCAAATGCAACGGAATTCCTTGAATCATACAGATGGATGTCACTGATGAATAAAATGCTCATGACTACGCCTCTGGATCATTCAACCGCCGAGCATTGCTTGTGACGATTTCATCAGGCATGAAATCATAGCGCGCGACATCGATGACCTTGCACGTTCCGTCTGGTGCGATCTCGAACTTGGACAGCGAGCAGTTCCAGTTGTGGCGCCCTTCGCCATCATAGCCGCACCGTTCGAAGAAATTCCATTTCAGCGCCTGAATGGATGCGCCGTGTCCGACAAGCAGCACGTCGTCCGCAGGCGGATTCGCGAGAAGTTCATCGACGAATTGATTGACGCGCACACGAACCTGCTCAATCTGCTCGTCTGGATTATCAACCATCCAAGGCCAAGGAAGCGTAGCGTCATCCGCAATTCTAGGAAATTCCTTGCGAAGCACCTCGAAAGGCTGTCCCTCGTAGGGTGCCGTGTAGAAACGCATTTCCTGCAAACGTGGTTCAAGATAGAATCTCAGACCGCATTCCTCCGCAACGGCATCCGCAGTCTCGACGGTTCTCAGAAGCGGCGAACTGATGATTTTGCCATGGAAGCCCTCATCGCGCAGATGTCTTCCCAAATAGTGCGCCTGCTCTACCCCAAGGACTGACAGTTCGTAGTCTTTCGGCGGAAACTCATGGTTTGCTCCTGGCGGAAGATCCTTCAACGAAGGCTGTCCATGACGTGCAATGCGTACTATCATACTTCGTATCTCCTTTTTTAGTTAAATGGTTTCCAGTGGTTCTCTTCCTTCAGACCAATGCTCTCCGCCCATTGAGTCCGTTCTGCAACCGCTGGACAACCTTTGGTAAAATGCGCATCCGAACCGATTTCAAACAGATTGCCGTTGTCCCGAATCGACTTCCAGAAACCTACATACGCGTCATTCTGCAAATCGCAGCGATTGATTTCCAGTGCGACTCGATGCTCCTTCGCCAGTGAGATTAGTTCCTGCAAGTATTCCTTTGGAATCAAGTCATAGCCCCAACGGGGAATGATTCCCGCCTCAGAATAGCGAGGTCCTTCACCAAACGGATGGCCAATGACATCAATATTGCGATTATACAACAGTGCGTTTCGGATTCTCGTGAACTCAGTTCTGATATATTCCTCCACGGTCGGAATGCCCCTTGGAGATACATGCACCGAACCAATGACATAATGGAGGCGGAGTTTCTCCCGCCCCTCCTGCCCGCAATGGTCAGAACCGTCATTGCGTAAATCCGCCTCGACACCCAAATAGGTGTCCTTCCTGTCAAAACCATCGCCGTAATACTCCGCCGCCAGTTCCTCAAGACAATGGAAGGGATGGGTACTTGATGCGTTGCAATGCTCGATAATGCCAACATAACGACATCCCGCAGCACGAGCCGCAGCCTGCTGCTCAGCAACCCGCGGCCCCGTCTCCGCACCCTCACGCTTTATCCTGTAAAAAGATGCATGAATATGATAATCGCTTTGAATCAACATGTTACTATCTTTTTCCTCTTCATTCGGTCTTTTGCTCATCCTTTAAGAACGACCGATTCCTCGGCCTTCAATGTCACCAATTGTGACTTGACATTCACCTGCAACTCCTTGTCGCCGGCATTGAACAGCACAACATACACCTTATCATCCGCACCTCGCACGATAACCTTCCTCAAATCCTGCGGACAGTCGCAGCAGGCAACGATGCCTTCTGGAATGAATTCGCGCTCCCATGCCCTCGTCTTCTCTGCTGAAATATTCACTCGAACAGCACAAGCGATATCAAAAAGCACTTCGCCAGGTTCATACTGTCTTGGATATGCTTCGTCCAAACATTGCCCTGCACAGATTTCCTCCGTATAACTCTGCCCGCCAGACCGTTCATATAATTGATTGATGCTACGGATGGTAACATTCGGTCGATAAGGACGGTTCAGCATCAGCGGTCCCTTGAACGAACGGACACCGAGCCGTCCGTCAATGTTCAACCATGAGCCACAGACAAGCATCTCACCGCAGTATGGCTTTTCACGCAATGACATCGGAGGCAACAACTCGCACTCCAGTTGACGAGTTTCTCCATTCTGGACACCATTCGGCACATTCAGCCCGAAGCCCTTCACTGTGCGGAAGTAGAATCGGTTCAAAGAAACAGCACGCTGAATGACAACGACTGTCGCGTCGTCAGGCAATGTAGCGTATGTCAACTGTATCTTCGCGACGTTGTCCTCAGCCTCGCCTTCCGCAGCAGGTGAAATCGACTGCGTGATGGTGTGTCCCGATGTGACAAATCCACCATCGAACATCTTCCGCGTCACTGGAGTCAGATGATTGGCGATTGCGGCTCCCATGCCTTTGATTTGTCCTGACATGTTGAAGCGCCATTCCGCCAAGTCGGAACCATCTGTTGGAAGGCATAGCCCCATCGGAGGTTCGGATGCAATCCATGTCCATGAAGCGATACGCCTTTCGGAACGCGTGAACAACGCTCAATGAAAATCGTCGCTCCAATTTTCCAAAAGTGGGATTGGCTGACTCGACTTTTTGTCTTTGAACTCGTTGAAACGCCGTCTCCAACAGCAGGCCATTGACAGTGTAGCCGCCTTATCTCCTTCCAATCGTGCATAGTACAATGGCGAAACTGCCTCCAGTTGCGCCAGTCGATTTCCAAGGAACGAGCCGTCTGGATTGGCATCCTGCTCACGACGAACTTGGTTCAGCCAGCCTTCCTCAAAAGCCTCGGTATCCGTATCTCCAAGGACATCCCGCATCAGCAGCCAAACCATAATTGCATAATCTTGGCAATAGCAATATCTTACACGAGAATCTCCTCCAATCCGCAGCAATCGCCCATCAGGAAAGACACATGTCTTAGTCAACGGCCAAATATCCTTTAAGTGGAGATAAAGCGCCTCTGGCAATTCCCATCCGTAGTGTTTGCCTGAAAAATGGAGCATGGCGAGATTGGACAATGTGATATTGATGTAACCGATGTTCAAATAGCCATGATGATTGCAGGCACCTGTTTCAAATATGTTTGCTCCGACATGCCAGTCCTTCAACGGATGGCCATCAAACATTTCTTCTGATTCAGCGTCCTGTGGCATGGAAAGGGCATTGAGAAGAAACTTTGTGCCTACTTCACGATATTCCGCCACTCGCGGCGCATCGGGACAGCGCAACGCCGTCCTCCAAAGCACGCTGCCGTTCCACATGTTGCTTTCAGGTTTGTTATGACCGACATGGGCATCTAAACAGGCTTTCACGGGATAGTTGTCCAACAGCCAGTCGCATTCTGAGATGAGCAAGCGCCGCAACCCGTCCTTTTCCCTATCACCCATGTATGGTTCAAGGTTTTCAACTGAATGCATCATGCGTTCGACACAGAGATTGGAAATCCATGAATGCCCCCACTTCTCACCATCGACACATGTCCCCTCACCTGCGAGATGGCCATTCAATGTAAACCGTAGCAATGACAGCGCCCGTTCAAGCATTTCATCCCGCGACATGCCTGCCCTGCGGAAATCCGTTGAAGGGTTCACCGCAAGTTCTGCAAAAGCCCCCATTGCAGTATTGTTCGTCTGCTGTGCCCAGTGCCCCTTGTTTCCTGGCCCGAATGACCAGATGTCTGGACGGCCAGGGAACTGCCTCAAATGGCGTTTCGCCGCGCCAATCCAACGTTCAAGAAGCCTCAAATAATCAGTTGAAGTCACCATGTCTTTTTCCTAAATTGAACACACATCTAAATTTCAGTTACTTAGCCAGACTTGGCAATGGCACCGCATCCTTCGAGACCGTGAAATAAGGTGCCGCCCCCATGGGACGGATATAGAAATCCTCAAGATGCGCATGGGTGGGCTTCGTAAAGGAGATTTTCCAGAGACCAACAGCAGGAGCCTCGCCGAAATCGCATTCGCATATTTCCACGATGTTGTCACGTTCCCAGAAGATGTTGCCATCTGGGGAGATAATCGTCACTTTGATTCCTTCCCCCTTGCCCTCGCCCTTAAAACCAAAACACATCTCCGAGCAATTGTCCGCGACATTGAAATAGAGTTCCTTGATGCCATAGATGAGATGCGACATTTTGCCCGAGGGAAGCATCAAGCCAGCGGCAGTCAAACTTTTGTCCATCTGGATGGCATGACCCGATGATACGGCAGTAACTTTGCAGATACCAGTCTCTTCTGCCTCCGCAATACGACAATTGACAGTCGCTCCAGTCTCAAGTTTTTCAAGTTCAATGGATTTACCTGATGGATAGGCGAACTTTATCGGCACGGCTTTGGTTTCTCTTTTGCTGATTGCCTTACTCGTTACGGTAAACTCCACAGGGTTACCCTTGACTGCATATACCCAGAAGTCCCCACCATTTCTGAAATGGACATTTGAGAGTTCGACGGCTTCTTCAGGCTTCGCTGGAGTATAGTTCTTCCCTGTGTCAGACCAATGGATGACACGACGCAATTTCCTATCTTTGAATACTGATTGTATATACGGCTTGTCAACGACCAACTTACGGGTTGCGCCGTTGATGGTACGTGTCACAGAGCCTGCGATATCGTAATTGTCCGCTCCGCAAAAGGCATCGTCAGCAATGCTCAGCCAAGGGATATCCCGAGTATCCTCGATGGTCAGATTGTTCATACGGAGTTTCAGGCCTGGTGTCTCGCGGTCCTGGTTGATATACTGCACATGCACAGGAGACGCTCCAGAAGAATCTTGGCCGCCCATATAGGGCTTCTCTGATCTGCCACCGCCAATGAGTTTGCAATTCTCAAAATCAGCCTTGACATCGTCAATCATGTCCACAGCAATTGAAATGCTATGCCGTCCTGGATTCTCGAATGTACAGTTTTTGACGTTCAATTCACCTTGCCACAGACGTGAACTACTGCGTCCATATCTGGAACAAAAAGAAAAAGCGCTGCCTCCTTCGTTCTTTGAAATGCAATTTTCAAAAGTCATCGAGTTTTCCCCAATGATATTGCTGTCCTGATTCGGCAGATAGGAGACGAAGCCGCCGCCGACATTGCCTTCGGAATAGCAGTTTCTCATGACGCAGTTGATTAGCGGTTCATCTGGACGGTTCGGTTCAAAATCAATTCCCGCCTGCGGTGGCGTACCCGATGTGTTTGTAAGCCTTGTGTTCTCAATCAGCAGATTGACCGCGCCAATAACGCTGATTCCCTGACGATGATTCTTGTCGCAGATGCAATTGGAAATACGGATGTTCTTGCAATAGTGTTGCTCATATTCTCTCCGCGCGCCTATGTAGATGCCGTCACCGCCTGATTCCAGCATGGACATGTTTTCCAATACGATGTTTGAGCAACTGTGCATCTGCACGCAATGACGCCACTCGGCCTTTTCATACGGCGGATTCTGGTAGTCAGTCTTGTGCATTCGCAAGATACCGCCTTGCTTGCCCTGCCCAATGATGGAGATATTCTCCATTCCAGACATGGAAATCAAAGACGCGCCCTTCGCCTTGAACTCCCCTTTCTTCGCGAGAAACTCCGCCCCCTCCTCGAAAACCAGCGTGAAATTGCTTTTCAGTTTAATTGGCAATGTAATCCACGGTGATGGCATCTTATCGACTATCATCCGTTCTGCTGGAGATTCTATCGCCGCCTTGATGATTTCCGTGCTGTCGTTTTCATCAAATCCCCACCAGACAAGATGTGCCTCTTTGATTTTACCAGACTGAACATCGGCGATTTTCGCTTGGTCTGGCTCTATTTTAGCCAAGACAGCCATACTTAAACACATAACCAGAAAAAAACATGTGATTCTTTTCATTTGTCTTGTCTCCTGAATTGATGATTCCCAATTATTGCCGCCGCAATCCAAATCCAGCGTTTGCTTAGCAAATCGTCCCATAGACAACAAAATGCCAATGCAATAAAGAAATATAATACAAAATTACCTTTATTTTCACAAATATAGCATAAAAAAAACGCTACAATCAGCAATAATACCCCCAAGCCATAGAATGTTAGCAGATTAAGGTATTCATTATGCGGATCCATAAAAGTGCAGAATCCATTAATCAGATGCTCAGCATTATATTGCCTCAGAATCTTTTGTGCCCTGTCTTTTTCAACATATTTGGGATATGCGGATTTGATATCGCCCATTGTGCGTCCTGTTAGCATGACTGCTGGAGATTCCAGAAACATGCGGGCGTATGTTTTCTGATGAATCGTATAGCCACCTGGAATTGTGTTGATATACGGGGAGGAAAATGACAACGGGAAAGTACTCCAAAGCACTGTGACTTCGCAAATCAGGCCGATGACAATGACAAGAATCCATGAATGGCGTAATATGCGTTTCCATTGTACAGGCATCATATTGTAGACAAAGACGAGAAACAGCGCACCTGACAGTATCGCATGCTTGCTATAGGTATGACATAATGGCAAAAATGTCAACAGCAATATGGCGACGCCCCCTATTTTCCATTCAATTGGGCATGAAGGCGAATCCGTCCTTCCCTTTTCATCGAAGTATTCCTGCAATGCAGAAAGCACAAGCAGCATTGGAAGGACATAAAACGAAGCAAGGCTATTGGGATTGTCAAAAGTAAATTGAAACCGTCTGGATAGAAACGCCATGGCACTGCCTTTAGCATTTTCCGTTATATACCAGAAGCCATTGGGAGACAGTATCGAACAATGTGGGAATAGAACACCTGAAAGCCAAAAAACAAAAGCCGCCGCTAAAAACATTCCTCCGATGATAAAACGACAGCGAACAGAAATCCCCACTTGACGGAAAAACATGAACACACCTGCCAGATAAACTAACACGCAGAAATTATAACCATTGCTCCAGCCATCCAGACAAATGTGAATAAGACTTATCGCACAAGCCCATAGCAGAAACAGGGCCAGCCATAAATAACTTTTTTTACAGTATTTCCGATAATTTCCTTCCAAGACAAGTAAAGTCAGTATTGCTGGAGCAAGCAAATCCTCACAATAGAATGGATCCCATAAAGGAATATGCATCATCATCAACACGATGAAAAGCACACCTGTGACAGTGCAGCATTCTCTATGCCAGCGATTGTTTTCCACACACTCTTTCCTGATTTTATGAAACTTACATTTTTCTAAAAGCATCATCTGTCACTTCTTCAGTCGGTTCTTTTTCTATAGAATCTGCCTAGAATCTCTTGTGACTGAAGGATATTGATGAACACTTTCTTATCTATTCTCTGTGCTTCGTATGCGAGTTTTCTCGCTTCTGCACTTGAAACAACTGTATAAAGCATTTTCTGTGGTTGTCCTTTATAACAGCCAACACCAGTAAACAATGTTGCACTATGATGTGTCTTCTGCTTTAGAAACTCATATATTTCCTGTGAATGCTCTGAAATGATAAGCAACGTGGTCTTGCTGTATCTTAGATAAATATGATTGAGCACCTGCGTCGATGTGAATTGAAAAATGATGGAATACAGAGCACGATTCCATTCAAATAGAAGTCCTGCTGAAATCAGAATTGCCACATTGGCCAAAAATATCGCGTTCCATGCGTTCTTCCCTGTTCTTTCCGAAATGAAAATGGCAATGAAATCCGTCCCCCCACTTGTTGCATCAGCCAGCAGACAACAGCAAATGGCACAGCCATTGATTACTCCGCCAAATACAGAACACAGGAGAACATCTTGAGTCACTGTATAACCTGGCAGTAAATCCGCCAAAAGCCCTGTCAGCCAAATCATCAGGCAGGATAAAAGCGTAAATCGCTTGCCTATGAAAAAGAAACTGATGACTGCGGGAACCAAATTCAGGCCCCAATAGAATACTGAATATGGGCAATGGATTCCTGCAAATGACTGCAACACTTCTTGTAAAAGCAATGAAAGACCTGTAAAGCCACCTGGAAACAATCCTCCAGAATGGACAAAGGTATTCAGATTAACAGCCATAAGGATTGCACCGCATATTATCAGCAGAATCCTGGTTGTCTTTTGACCTAAATTATGAATTGAATGAATACCTGTATCCATGATGCTATACTATGACCTCTCTACGCAGGAATACAAATCATCATCAAACTACATTTCTGTTACCATATTTGATTTTATTGTGAGAATATGCTATTTTATTTTTATCAAGACGGTCAATTCATGCAAATCAAATCAATAGGAGTAAATTGATGAAGAAAACCATTCGTGATTGTTTTTGGATTTGGGGACATGATGCAGGCGCACATCATCCTGCACGTTTTAACTGGCATATTCCTGGCGAAAACAAAATGGGGCCTTGGGAAGGGGCGCAATATCTTGGCGGAATTCCAAACTGCTGCCGCGTCGTTTTCGATGGCAAACCTCAACCGCCATTCGATATCGCATCGAAGGAACTTGATCAGTTCAAGAAAGTCGTCTGGTCAATTATAGGCGATTCTTCATCCAAGCGAAACAATAACGGCGGCGATGATTTGCCTGAGGTTCTTCGCCAAGCAGAAACGCATTCCAATATCATAGGTGCCATCGTTGATGACTTTTTTACTAAAACGGGTGAAGCACGCATACCCGCCGACCGTTTCCGTGAAATTGCCAATATTCTCCATCATGCACCGCGTCCACTGGAATTATGGCTTGTCTTCTATGCCAGTCTTTTTGGTAAAGACTGCAGTCCATGGTTGGATTCCGTTGACGTTCTCACTTTCTGGTCATGGTCTCCAGCAGAGGTTCGTAATGCGGAATCCAATATCGGCATCTTAAAGAAAATATGCCCTGGAAAACCTATCTTGGCAGGATGTTACATCTATAACTATGGCGAAGCCTGTCCCTTGGATATGGATACCATGAGTTATCAAATGGAACTTTACAGGTCTTTGCTGCTTAAAGGTGAAATCGAAGGTGTCATCGTCTGCTCGAATACGGTTGCCGACTGTGGATTGGAGGCACCTGAATACTTGCGTAATTGGCTCATTCAACACGGTGACGAGCCAGTTGGAAATTAATCGTTTTCTGGCCTGTTCCAGCCACGGTACATTGCCAGGGAGTTTTCCAGCCTGGGCCCGCAGCGCAAGTTGCGGGCGGGTTTTCCGCCATGTTCTTCCCGTAGCGCACGCAGCAGAGAGTTTTCCGTCCTGTTCCCGCAACGCAAGTTGCGGGCGAAATGAAAAAAGACGGCTTCCTCGCGCTGTCACGCGGCGGAAGCCGTCTGGAAAAAAAGAATTGGCGGCGCGTTACTTTCCCACGCTCCTGGGCGCAGTATCATCACCGCGTGCAGTCTTAACGGCCGTGTTCGGGATGGGAACGGGTGTTTGCCTGCAGCCAAAGCCACCAATCCAAA
>JAGCTA010000006.1 GCA_017963875.1 Victivallales bacterium
GTTCTGGAATCAATATCATTTGTTCGGCGGCTCGGTTGGTTCGCTGTTTTGGGACGGCAGGTTCTGCACTTCATTGACAAACGCCTCGGCGTCTTTGAAATGCCGATAGACGGATGCAAAGCGGATATAGGCGACTTCATCGACTTTCTTCAGTTCATCCATGACGAACTCGCCGATTTTCTGGCTTGCGATTTCATTGTTTGAGTTCATTTCCATGGAGATGCGGTTGGTGACGTGCGCTACCATGCGGTCGATTTGCTCTTCCGAGACATTTCGCTTCCAGCACGCCTGGCGGATGCCGCTGAGGATTTTCTCTGGTTTGAAATCGACCTTCATCCCGTTTTTTTTGATTACGAAAAGTTCTGCGGGGATGATTGTCTCGTATGTGGTGTAGCGTTGGCCGCATGCAGCGCATTGGCGGCGTCTCCGAATGGTGTCCCCTTCCTTGGATATACGTGTTTCTATGACCTTATCTTCTGTTGAAGAGCAATTTGGACAACGCATTGAATGAAAACCTTTCGTTGGATAATGGCAGTTAAGTTATGGCAAATCCCTCAGTACGCGTTCGATGCTTGTGGCTTTGCCAGTCGCTTCATCGATGGTGATAACGGTGCCGCAGAGGCGGATGTCTTTTTCACAAACGGTGAATCGCGCGGGCATTCCAGTGGAGAACTTTTGCAGCACCGCCTGGATATCCCGCCCTATAATGGAATCGCGTGCCCCAACCATGCCTGCGTCGCACTGGAATGCGGTTCCATTCGGGAAAAGTTGCTGGTCTGCGGTAGGGACATGCGTATGCGTGCCGATGACGGCAGAAACTCTTCCGTCCAGATATCGTCCCAGGGCGATTTTTTCACTGGTGGCCTCCGCATGGAAATCGACGATGACAATCGGTGTTTCCCTGCGGAGTTCTGGTATGGCGACGTCGGCGGCCTCAAATGGACAGTTGGATTGCGCGGCAACAAATGTCCTGCCGATAAGGTTGAGAACCCCCACTTTCAGACCGTCTGCGGTTTCAAAGACACCAAAACCCCGCCCTGGCTGGCGTGATGAGAAATTGGCAGGCCGCAGGACGTTGCCGAATTGAGTGATCTCGTTTGGAAATTCCTTTTGGTCCCACACATGGTCCCCTGCGGTGAAGACATCAACGCCGCAGTCAGTCAATTCATTGAGGCACTGTTTTGTAAAACCGCCTCCGCCAGCCATGTTTTCGCCATTGGCGATGCAGAACTGGCAGTTGTATTCACGCAACAGGCCACGGACAAGGGACTTGACCGCCATGCGGCCGCCCTTGCCAACGATATCTCCGATGAAAAGAATTCGCATAATAAGCCTCGTCTTTGGACATGTTTTTTGTTTAATAATATAACTCGAAATATCATATTTTAAAATTAGGTGAAAAAAGATTCGCTCGGCTGAATTCTGTTTGAAAAAAAAGAAGTTTGGTTTAAAGTAACTAAAGTATTATTTTTACAGATAATTGGTAAAGTTCTGATGAATCCAATGAGGTTTTCATCATTGATGCAAGCAGATCATAAGCATAAGAGGTGGTTATGAAATATTTTTCCTTTTTATTTGCTTTAGTTTTTGCAATGGGGTGCATTGTTTGTCGCGCTCAGACCGCAGGGGCGAATTATATGTGTATTGACATCACGACGGGAAAAGTCACCTATCATGATGAAATGCCGATTCTTGTGGGAGGAGATGCCAACGATATTGACGCCATCCAGGCCCGTGATGGAAAGATGTGGTTTAGCAAGGTGCCCGCAGGGGCTTTTCAGATGGGTGCCCCCGAGGGGGAAATCGGTACCTCAGGATATGAGATTCAGCACAAGGTCACAATCTCCGAGCCATTCTACGTGGGAGTTTTCGAAGTGACGCAAAGGCAGTGGCTTCGTGTGATGGGGAATAATCCTTCGACGTTGAAGTATGAAGAAAAAGATTATAATTCAAGATTTCATCCAGTCGAGAATGTGAGTTATGACATGATCAGAGGCACAGCGCCGTCGGGAGTCTGGCCTGAGTCTGGAAGCGATGTCGGGCAGAGTTCATTCATTGGCCGCCTGAGAGCCATCAGCCAGTTGGAACTGGATCTGCCGACGGAGGCGCAGTGGGAATACGCGTGCCGAGCAGGGACCAAGACAGCATTGAACACGGGAAAGGACTTGTCTGATCTTGATTATTCGACAGGCACGTCGAAAAACATGTCCAACTCGGGCCGTTATGTAGGAAATTCGGAAAATAGCGGACATGCAGACGTCGGAAGCAACATCAAATACAAAAACAAATGGAATCTATTTGATATGCACGGAAATGTGGCGGAGTGGTGCCTAGACTGGATGACCTTCTCCATCGATGAAGAAACCGATCCTGTCGGAATGTCCACGGCTGAAGCCATCAAGGTGGGGAAGACTGAAGCAGACGGCCTTCCACGCCGAATTGTTCGTGGCGGTGCCTACGTAAGCAAGGCGCAGGATTGCCGTAGCGCGGCGCGGGCCTCAGTTCCCGCAGGGTTTGTCAGTTCTTCCATCGGTTTCCGTCTGGTATGCAAAGTCAAGGCCCCCAAAAGCAGAAAACTGACCAGTTTGACGATTGATGGCCCCGCTGTAGTCGATGCTTGTTCATTCGCTAATTACAACGGCAAGGCGACATTCAGTGACGGGACAGTGGAAGAAGTCGTCGGCAAATGGATTGTGACCTATACTGGAAATGAATTTCCACAACTGATTGAATACGGCAATATCAACTACGCAGGGGCTTTGTATAATGGCGTTCGCCCCGCTGACAAGAAACTTGAGTTGAAACTGGAATATGGTTCAGGTGGAACAAAGAAGCAGGCAACCCGCAAAATCGACATGAAGGCGCAGCATGATCTGTCTCCAATGGCATACATGGTCATTGACCTGACAGCCACGGATCCTTCAAAGGCGGTGCGGTATAGTTCCGTTGGTCCTGATGTCATGAGCGATGTCCCGAGAACAACGGAACTCTGGCTCAGAAAAATACCCGCAGGGGAATATCTGATGGGTGCGCCAGATGAAGAACTGGGGCGTGAACATCAGAAGTCATATACGAATTCATCAGGGAAAACAGTTTCGGTCCAGACGTTTAAGGAAAAACAGCATCGCGTGACGATTACAAAGCCATTCTATATCGGTGTATATGAACTGACGCAGGGCCAGTGGGAGAAAATCATGGGAAGCACCCTCGCTTGCAGTTACAACGGTGCGTCGCGTCCCGTTGACAAAACGACTTATGCGCTGATTCGCGGAACGTCGAATGGCGCGAAGTGGCCAGACGGCGGGCATCTCGTGGATGCCAGTTCGTTTATGGGAAAACTCCGTGAAAAGACAGGCATTGCATTTGATTTGCCGACTGAAGCGCAATGGGAGTATGCCTGCCGTGCGGGGACGGAGACAAGTCTCAATAATGGAGAGAATATCCTGGCCATCTATAATAGCGTCAACATGGATTACCTGGCTAGATATTACTTTACGGAACGTGATGAAAAGGGTGCATATTACAATTTCACTCGCAGCGGAAGTTATGCGCCCAATGCCTGGGGACTGTACGACATGCACGGAAATGTCCGTGAATGGTGTCTGGACTGGGGGAAGGATTACGATGGCAAAGACGCGACCGATCCCGTTGGCGCCTCATCTGGCAAGGTCCGCATCGTCCGTGGCGGAAATGCGACCAGCGAGGCTTGGGAATGCCGTTCTGCGAGCCGCATAGGTTGCGATCCAGCCAAACCAGTGATTGAAAATGAGGATTTGTATAATACCAGCAACAAAGACTATGGGTTCGGGTTCCGCGTCGTCTGTCCGATCGAAGAGTCATTGTCAGTTGTTCCCCAGCAGCCAGACGCATATTCTGCCGATGCTCAGGAGAAATTGACATTGACTGTAACATCTAATGTCACATGGCATGCGGTCGCTTCTGCGGACTGGATTACTCTGAATACGAGTGAAGGGATGACGGACGGTACAATTGAGTTCGCTCTGGCGGCCAATTCGAATACGGAGCGGAATGGAACCATTACCGTCGAAACGGATGGCGGCAGTTGCAAAGTCGAGATTCCAATTGTCCAGGGCATCAGTGCTGTCAAGGAACTTGAGATTTCTGGCAGCGAGGTCATTCAAGGAGGTCGTTTGGAAACATACACATGCTATGCTGTCTATGAAAGCAATGCCCGCGAAGAGGTGATGGCGACTTGGACATTTGACGGGCAGGATTGCAATGGCACTGTGGTCAACGACAATGATAAAGATGAGGATGTAACAGGCGTTCTGAAAGCAACGTCCACGGTTGATGGAAAGACAATGGATGCTACAAAGACCGTGACTTTGAAGATGAGGAAGCCGCTGTCGGTCTCGCCTGAATCCATTGATGCCTTGAGTGCGGCCGTCAACAAGGGCGTGAGTGTGAATGTAATGACGGATGATTCCTGGACCGTATCTTGCGATGCCGAATGGATTACTATTGCTATTGCGTCTGGCACGGGAAATGGCAAGGTGGTATTTGATGTTGATGCCAATCTTGGTGACAGGAGGGAAGCGGTTCTTGATATCGAATCATGCGAAGGGAGAATCTGCAAGGTCACAGTCGTCCAGGCGTCGCGTGTCTTGAGTGCAATTCGCATCATTGGTGATTCCATTCTTGCTGGCTATGGTGAGAAGTCAACGTATTACTGTCTGGCAGAATATGACAATGGCGAAAATGAAAAAGTGACGCCAATTTGGACACTGGATGGCCAGCCGTCAGATGGCACGGTATTCAATGACAATGAAGGGGAACAGAATGTCGTGAAGACGTTGGCTGCCAGTTATGCTGAAAACAACGTGACGAAATCGGACGAACTCCAGATTACGCTGATTCATAGTTTTATGAGTGTTATTGACTTCAAACGTGGATGGAACGTCATTGTTCTGACAATGAACCTGAAGTCATCGGATCGCAATGATTTGCTGAAATTGTCGCCCATGATGCTTGACATGGCTTCTGGCGCATATCATCTGGTTCAGGACGCGGCAGCACTTGTGCCTGGAACGACGTTGTGGATTTTCTCAGGAAAAGATGAGCGTATTTCATTCTTTGGAGACAAGCCAGATGGAGCGTTCTCCAACGATTCAGTCGTGCCAGAAGAGCCTGGCAGTTGGATATTCCGTTGTTTTGCGGAACCGAAGGAAGTCCCGAAGGATGCGGGGCTGACCATCTGGCTCTGGGCTGGGGATGGCAAGTGGGAACTTGTGAAAGATATGATCTTGCAGGCCTCAAAAGGGTATTTGATTTATAGAAAATAAGGGTTGGGCATGAAAAATACGTCTTCTTCGCAAAAAAGAAAATCGCGCTCATGTTCTGCCAAGACCGCCAAGGAGGCGCACTTGGGGATTGGCGTCACTGGGTCTCCGAAGGCTATTTTCCAGCGTCAGTCGAATCCACGGAAGGAGCAGAAGGAAGATGACAATCTGAAGGTCCTTAAAGGGAAGGATTTGGAACTGGCTCTGAAGGCACGATTTCCAAAGAAAATCTGGAAGCCAGGGGTGATGATGGTTCCCAATCCTGTTGTCATGCTCAGTTGCGGCGGCGGCAAGGAGAAAATTCGCCCGAATGTCATAACGGTTGCCTGGGCGGGCATCGTTAATACGGAGCCGCCGATGCTGAGCGTGTCCATTCGACCAGAGCGGTTGTCGCATGAAATTATCATGAGGACACGCGAGTTTGTGGTGAATATTCCAACGACAGATCTGGCGAAGGTCGTGGACTGGTGTGGCATGAAATCGGGCAGGGATGTTGATAAATTCGCAGAAATGCGGTTGACATCGCTTCCAGCCGAGAATGTCTCCTGTCCGATTATTGCGGATTGCCCGATTAATATCGAGTGCAAAGTGACGAAGGTCATCGCGCTTGGGACCCATGACATGTTCATTGCCAAGATTGTCGGAGTACAGATCGCCGATTCCCTGCTTGACAAAAAGGGCAAACTGCGCCTTGACGGGGCGGGTATTCTCAGTTATGCGCATGCGGAATACCGTGAACTCGGAAAGAAAGTTGGCGTCTTCGGCTTTTCTGTCAGAAAAAAGTGAATCATTCATACATAGTGTATAGACTTCGTGTTCTACGTTAATTATTTAAAGTCAATCAACTCAAGAGGAAGAAAATGGCTACAAAAGTCAGAAAGAAGGCGAATGCGCTGAAAGTCGGTGTTGTCGGATGCAACGGCATTGGAACCACTCATGCTACTGCACACAGTTTAGACCCGCTCGCCAAGTTGGTCGCTGTTTGCGATGTCATCAAGGAACGCGCTGATATTCTCGCTGAAAAACTGAAAGTCCGTGCATATTACAGTCTTAAGGATATGCTGGCAAATGAGGATCTGGACATCGTGGATGTGTGCACTGGCGGTCCTGAAAATGGCGGCTGGCACTTTGAACCGACGATGGAGGCACTTGCCGCAGGCAAGAACGTCCTCTGCGAAAAGCCTATCAGCAATGACATCAGGGAAGCACGCGAGATGGTGCGTTTTGCGCAGGAGCAGGGTGTCTATTTCGGCGTCAACCTCAACCACTATTTCACGACACCTGCCGACATGGCGAAGCAACTGATGGCCGACGACAAGATCGGCGAAGTAATTTACTGTCATCAGCGTTGCGGCTTCCTGGGCAGCGAATGGGCCTACGCGAAGACCGCCCCTGGCTACCGCATGGAGGGGCTTCCGTATTTTCATGTGAAGGCATTTCTTGCGCATCCGTTCAGCATCATGCGCTATTTCTGCGGTGATGTCGCGCAAATCCAGGCCTTCATGGGCAAGCCAAGTTACAGAATCAAGACGAATGACCCGATGGTCTCCATCAACAGTATCCACATGCGCTTCACCAGCGGAGCGACAGGGTTCCTCTTCAGCACGCGCGGCGATACGACGATGAACCTCGGCGGTTGGTGGTGCGTTGAAGTCGGTGGAACAAAGGGCACGTTCACAATCGAGAACTGCACGGAGAAACTCACCTATCAGCCTGGGCGTGGCAATCCCGATGATGCGGCTCAACAGATGAAAGGACTCAACGACAAGCCAGCGCCTATCGTCACCAACACGGGTATCACGGACTTCGGCACGACGTTCCCAAACCGCATCCACGCATTCCTCGAAGACATCACAAACAAGGTCCCGAAGCACAAGTTGCGCGCTTCTGGCCGTGATGCTCTCGCGACACTCGAATATACCTTCGCGGCAATCAAGTCATACGAAAATGGCGGAATCATGGTGACGCCTGAACCGCTCCCGACCGTCAAAGTCAATCCAGCCAACGCATGATCGCTTCTGTAGTTGGAGTTTTCGTAACATTTTAGACATTTAGACAAAGGCTCTATTTCTCATGAGGATAGGCAATTACTGCAAAGCCTTGACTAATGTGGAAAGACCCCGAAGGGGTCAAATATCAGTAA
>JAGCTA010000378.1 GCA_017963875.1 Victivallales bacterium
AATCGCACGGTATGTTCAAATGGGATTGCTGGACTGCGGTTTGACGGGACACGACTGGATTGTCGAGAACAACGCCGATGTGACTGAAATCGCAGAACTTGTCTATGGCAAGGTCGGTCGTGTGCCGCTTCGTTGGGTTCTCGCTGTTCCGAATGACTCGCCTATCAATAGCGCGAAGGACTTGGAAGGCAAGCGTATCGCTACTGAGGCGATGGGCATGACGAAGCGTTATCTGGAGGCCAATGGCGTCCACGCAAACGTCGAGTTCAGTTGGGGGGCGACGGAGGTCAAGCCACCGCATCTGGCTGACGCGATTGTTGAAATCACGGAAACTGGTTCCAGCCTGAAGGCGAACAATCTGCGCATTGTCGATACGCTTTGCGAATCCACGACGCGCTTCATTGCCAACAATGATTCAGCGAAGGACGAAGCCAAGCGTGCGAAAATGGAGAAGATCGCTTTACTTTTGCAAGCGGTTCTGACTGCCGAGACAAAGGTCGGTGTGATGATGAACGTCCACAAGGACAAGTTGAAAGATGTTTTGGCTATACTTCCAGCGATGAACCGCCCGACTGTCGCTCATCTTTCCGACGAGGACTGGTATTCGTTGACGACAGTCATTGACGAATATGTCGTGCGTGACATAGTGCCCGCCTTGAAGAAGGCAGGTGCCGAAGGCATCGTCGAATACAACCTTAATAAAGTTATTCCATAGGTTAAATTCTGATAATCAGGATCTTATCTATCCTTTTGTGGAATAGTGCAATCTGAAAACAATTCTGGTTCGTTTTCAAGTAAATCCTGTGCCAGCCATTCAGGGGACATACAGTCTATGCCGTATGTCCCTTCTTCTATTTGTTTGGCAAGACGGCTTTTGTAATAGATTCCCAATGCTTGGCGTAGATCAATATTCTTAAGTTTTGCGACTTGCTTTACGATGTCTTCTTCAAGTAATTGGTGGTGAATTAATAGCAGATTAGTGGAGTTCATGGCGTTTCCTCCAAAACGACAGATTTGACAAAGGTTAGGCTTTTGTCGATAACGGTTGATGAAATGACTGCTATCTGGTCGTTAGGACGACAAAAACGCAGTTCCTCCAAAGTGTGTTCTCTTGTCCAAATCCCACGATAATAGAAACTTACACATTGGAACACGTCATCATCTGCAATGGGGCCCTGAATAATGTCGTAGGATTGATAATCTTTGCCGCCACGACGACAAGAACAGATGAAGTCTAGCCAAGTTTCATCGATTTTAGTGAATCTCAATACACGGTATGCTGATAAATCATCTGCCAGTTCGTATATGCTCAGGAATGCTTTTGATTGGCAGCGCATGGCCTTACGTTTTGCCCATCGTTCTGCTTGTTCACGATAACTGGTCATATAGAAACCACGGCCAAAATCCAGATTGTTCTTTGAAAAAGAGATATCTGGATGGCGAACTTCGCTTGTGCTTCCGTGATAAACTATCATCGTCCAGCCGCCTCTCTTTCCTTGACAAAATCAGAGATGTCTTCGACGAGATATTCCTGTCCTAAAGTATGGAGCGTATCGTAATGGGGAATGACATAATCATCAAGAACTCCTGTTCGTACGAGGCGCGAAAAAACTTGTGGCACTGGGATTTTCCATGCCTCAGAAAGTTGATATAAAATGAAAAACACAAACGTCAACTGTGCTTTGCTCATGTATCCATCTCCAATAGAAAAAACAGTTCTGAATCTCATTTCACCCGAATCTAACAAATAGTTAATGTATAGGGAGAATCAGATTTCGCAAACGCAGCATCTTGCGATAGGCTTCGATTTCGCGAAGCGCTTCATGGACTTGGCGGATTTTCCACTCAAGATGCCAGCGGTCGCAAACATACTCCATGCTAGGCTCCCAGCCAAGGCGTGAGTCAGTATCCACGACTGAAATCGTATCTTCCGCATTGCGAATCTCCTCATGGGCAATCGCTTCGATGGCATCCAGATGGCATTCTGCGTCCGCTGCATTGTCGCAGGCGAGCATAGCGATGTTTTCGAGCCACCACTTCTTGATGTGAATGGTGGTGATGATTGAATTTCGGATAAAATGCATCAGTGCGTCGAGGCGTTCTAGTTCCTCTGCCTTTTCTACGTCAACCACCTTTTTCGCCTGCTCCAGAAACTGCAATCCACGGTTCCAGAGTTCAAGCATCCTGTTTAATGCTCGCAGTTCGGCTGGATAGCGCAGAAAGCCAGGCGACTGTTCCGTATTTTCATACGGTGTATAGAGAGTCTTGATTATACGGTGTCCAAAGTGTGCGCGCGGTGCCGTTGGAAACTGTATCTCCTTTTTCAACATTGTGCGGGTAATATTCGGTTGGAAGATGAAAGGATAGGCCGCGCCAACTCGCCAGGGGCCGTACTGGTCTTCATTAGAGGCGATATAATGGTCCATCGCCTCGCTCAAGGTTCTCCAGGCATCCAGAACAAACGGTGCAGCAGCCTTGCCGTAGTCACGCAAGGCCACCTTTTCCAGGAGTGCATCGCAATCTGGGTTGATTTCTCGCCAGGAAGACCACTTGCCGATATCTGCGGCGACGCAGTTCCACCAGCCGTAGTGATGCGTCGCGTAATGTGCATTCACGCCCCATTCGGCCTGTGCCTTGCGAAGATGCTGTGACCGCCTGTACCAGCGTTGAGGCACGGGAACGTATGGAACACAGCCAAAGTCCCAGCAGACGCCAGCAGTGTTCACGTTCCCCTGAATTGATATTCCCAGACGGTGTGCCTCCGCACATTCACTCGTAAAGTAATAACCAGGGTCCTGTGCTGAAATGGTGTAGTCCATCACAGGCGTATGCAAACCTTCCAGCGTACGTTGAGAGAATATTTCAAAAGTCACACTAAGGGATACATTCTTCGGGAAATTAGCCAAAAAACGTTGGCGTAACTCAAATGGTTGATAGCCCCAGTTGTAGGTGCTGAAGACGACCTCCGCCGTCGGCTTCACTTTGTGGATGGCGCGTTCAATGGACTGAATGAAAGCAGGGTAGTCTTTGCATGGAAACCAGCCAGGGCTAGGGCGAGTGTCAGGAATGCCATCAACGACGCTGTCGCAGAACCTTTTGCCTGTGGTTGCAGGGTCTTTGCTTGGAAATTCCAATGATTCACCGCATAGACGAATGGAATCTATATCTGGATACCGTCTGAAAAGTTCTCCGTAGATGGAATCAAAGAATTGCTCCGCATCTGGATCATCGGGATGCTTGAAACTCTTCAGATAGTTGAAGATGCAGACATCCAGCCCCAGGCGTTTTGCGCGATGGATGATGTCGTTCAGATTGCAGGGTCCAGCAGCAGTCACATCAAAATCCTTGACCATGATATCGATGGCGTCATAACCAGCATGGACAATCGCCATCAGTTCTTCGTTAGGATACTCGTCAATGCCGCAGCCCGAATGGACTTCACGACGGCGGTAGATGGGATGGCGTTCCAGATGTCCAAGCGGCAGTACAGGAGCACCCTCTAGATTCATCATGTCCTCAATGTGGACAACGGCACGCAGAAGCATGGCGGCATCTGACGCTGCAAGAACAATTCGCTCTTGAAAGACATCCAGCGTGAAGCCACGCTCTTCATTTGGTACGATCCGCAGTTCAAATAGCCTTTCGCCTGTTGGATCAATTGAGACAGGCAGCCTCTGGCTCGTTTCCAGATAATCGCGGAAATCCTTTGTGGCAATTTGGACCAATTCCTCGGCATCTCTTTCGCAGGTGAGTCGCCATGCGGAATCCAACATCACTTCGTTTTCAGCAGGCCGCCGCTCTGGATTCCGCATTCCTCTGCGGTGGTATTCCCAATGGCGTTGACGAAAATCGTAGTTTTTCTCTATTAACATAATCTCTGTCTTAATCCTTAGACCTAAACAAAATAGCCACTTTTGGGTAGTCGTTTTATCTGACGTGGTTATGGAAAAATCCAACGGCTTTTTTAGGTTTATGATTCGGTTTTGATTTCTCCGATTCGGGTGAGCCAGATGAGGTCCTTGGCCTGGGGATTTTTGTCAACATAAAGTTCGGCGTTGCTCCATGTCATGTAGAGAGTGTCCTTGTAGTCCCAGATGTCGTAATAGACGAAACCGAGCGAGTCGGCGACATGGAAAATCTCGCGATATTTGGAGAGGTCGCTTCCTTCGCCGCACAGCAGGAGAATATTGTTGCGTCCGTCTCGGACACGGTTCGGGGTGATGCCGCAAATCGACACGGCGATGAGTAGTTTGTCCTTGTATGGAAGCAATTGCGGACGAGTCGTGTTGAATTCAATACGCCCACAGGGGCGGAACGTTTTTCCCATGTTTTCTGACATGAAGAAATTGTCGCCTTTTGAGCCTCGAAGGATGGCGTACATCTTGCCGTTGACAATGGCGGACTGCGCCTCATACTGCGCACATTGGTCGATATGGCCGACGAATTCAAGGATATCTGTGCCGTCTTTGATTCTCACGACGACGGGCTGCGCGAAGATGGCGGTCGCCAGCGCATAGCGGTAGCCGTCAGGCTGGAGGCGGAATTTATCTGACATGATGATTCTGTCGGGCGTTTCTGATTCGACGTCATAGCCTGTGAGCCCATTTTGTTCAAGGTATTGTTTATAGATACCCGCGTTCATGTCAAGCACCGTTTCGTTCCAATTGCATTGGAGATGCTTGATTGGGCCGAAGCACTCATTCTGGATGTCATAATCAACGTAGAAGTAGTCCCATCCGCCAGAACAGAAGAGCGCCCTCACATAGCCGCGCTTGATTTCACCCCTTTGACCGAAGTGCGTTTTGGCCGTGTAGAGCGTTTCGTCGATCTGGTAGTAGTAGCAGGTGCTGTTGGTGATTTTGATGGAATCCTTGACGCATGGCGTGATGCCGCGTTCAGCGATGATTTTCGTAACGGAGCGCCACGGCTGCGTCAATGGCGTGATGGCGAGTGCGACGATGTCGCCCGACTCGCCGTAATTCCTGCGCGAGGCGGTATAGACGGTATAGACGATGCCTCGGTCGGGGTCGAAACAACTGTTGGGTGCCTCAGAATCGGTAAAGGTGACAGTATCGCTGATGGCGATTCGATGGTCGAGGATGTGTCTGGTCCATTCATCATTGGTCATTGGTGGAATCTCCGTTGGTTGTTTTCGTTGCCATCTTTGCCTCTTTCCATGCTGAAACCATCTGTTCCAGCGAAGCCGTTTGCAGATCCAGATGGGATTCGACATAGTGGAAACGTTTGGCGAATTTTGAGATGGAGGCCTGCAGAAGTTCTTCTGCCTGAAACTTTTGGAAACGGCAGAAGACAACGATGGCAAACAAGAGGTCGCCGAGTTCCTCCTTGAGATTTGCTTCATCATGGCGTTTGTATGCCTTTTTGACCTCCGTCAATTCCTCGCTGATTTTGGAGAAAGCATCATCATCGCTGCCCCAGTCAAAGTTGGCTTGAGCAGCCTTATGGCTGATTTTCTGTGCCCGCATGAGTGCGGGGAGGTGCCGTGGGATGCCGTCGATGGCAGAGGCGGCTGCGCCTTTCTCTTCTTTCTTGACCTGTTCCCATGATGCACGAAGTTCCTCTTCGGTATTCAGTTGTGCATTGCCAAACACATGCGGATGCCGGCGGATCATTTTCGCACTTTCTGCGGCAGCGACATCCTCAAGCGTGAAGCGGCCTTCGTCCGAGGCCACCTGCGCATTCAGGACGACTTGCAGAAGCAGGTCGCCAAGTTCCTCCAAGATGCCATTGTTGTCGTCTGCCTCGACAGCGTCCAGGTACTCCCCGCTTTCCTCGACGAGGAAGCGCCGTAACGTCATGAGGTTTTGAGCGCAATCCCATGGGCAGCCATGCTCCTTGTCGCGCAGGCGTCTGACGATTTCGACGAATTTTTCAAGTTCTTTCATGGGTGCTTTTATAATTCATCAAAGGTAGGTTCGATATTGATGCTGTTGAAAATCAATAAATTAAAGTGCAGAACCGTTCTTGACGTTCTCAAGATAATCCCAACGTGCGTAGAGTGTTTCGACTGCCTTTTTCGCTTCTGCCAGTTTTTGGTTGATTTCATCAATTTTCCTGCCGTATTTTGCATGAAAATCAGGCAGGGCGAATAGTGCTTCGATATCTGCAACAGCCTGTTCTGCTTCAGAAATCTTCTCTTCGATGGTTTCCAACTCGCGTTCTTCGGCCCATTTGAGTTTGCGTGAAGACGGTTTGGGGGCAGGGGGGAGATTTGCCGCAGGCTTTTTCGGCTGCGTTGATGGAGTAGCGGACTTTTCAGCCAGTAGGCGTTCTGCATGTTTTTGAGCATAGTATGACCAATTGCCTGGCTGGAGGAAGGTCTTGCCGTCTCCCTCGAATGCAAGGATGTCCGTACAGACGCGGTCCAGGAAATATCGGTCATGGGAAACGACGATGACGCACCCGCCAAAATCCACAAGTGCTTCTTCAAGGACGCGCAGCGTTGGAAGGTCAAGGTCGTTTGTCGGCTCATCCAGTATCAGGAAATTTCCGCCGTTCTTAAGGATTTTAGCGAGTACAAGCCGATTTCGTTCACCTCCAGAGAGCCTGCCGACCTGCGTGTTGATTTCATCGTCCTGGAACAGATAACTTTTGAGATATGTCCAAATATTCATCTTCTTGCCGTCGAAAAGGACGAAGTCATTGCCTTCGCCGATTTCCTCGAAGACGGTCTTGTCGTTGTTGAGATGGACTCGATGCTGGTCGGCATAGTTGAAACGTGTACGGTCGCCGACTCGGACGGTACCGCCAGTCGGCTGAAGTTCGCCGAGGATGATTTTGAGCAAAGTCGTTTTTCCTAGTCCGTTTTTTCCGATGACGCCGAGGCGCATCCCACGCTCAAAGGAGAGATTCAAGCCACTGAAGAGTTGCTTGTCTCCGAATCTCATGGCGAGGTCTTTCAATTCGAGGATGATGTTGCCTGTCTGTTCAGGCGGTGGAAGAATAAGATTGACTTCGCCTTCGCGTTTAAGCGCCTCCTGGTTGTAGGCGTTTTCAAATCTCTGGATACGCGCCTGCTGTTTCGTGCCGCGCGCACAAGGACCTCGACGAATCCAATCGATTTCGCGTCGGATAAACGCGAGTCGTTTGTCTTCCTGTGCTTCCGCTTCTGCGAGCCTGTCCGCCTTCTGGCGCAGGAAATCGGAGTAGTTCCCATCGTAATGATAGAGTTTACCATACGACAGTTCGACGATTTTCGTGCACGTATGGTCCAGGAACGCCCTGTCATGGGTGACGAAAAGGAGTGTTGCAGTTGATTTGTTGATGTAGTTTTCCAGCCATTCGACGGTTTCTGCATCCAAGTGGTTTGTCGGTTCGTCAAGTAGCAGCAGTTCAGGCATGTCGATGAGTGTACGGCAAAGTCCGACACGCCGTTTTTCGCCGCCAGACAGATGATCGACCATCGTATCGGGGGAGGGGGCCTCAAGATGCGAGAGAAGAGATTGAAGGCGGACATCCAAATCCCAGCCGTTTCGTGAAGTGATGAAACTCTCCAATGCGTCCAATTTCGTGTTGGTTGTGGGATGTTCATATTCATGGAGGGCTTCGATGACATCCTGAACGCCGTGAAGAATGTTCTCTCGAACAGTCAAGCCGTTGATTAGGGAGACTTCCTGCGGGAGATACGCCGCACGAATTCCCTTTTTGAGTGCGACGCTTCCTGTATAGAAATGTTCCTGTCCAGCGAGAATCTTCAACAGGGTGGATTTTCCAGTGCCATTACGGCCAACGAGACCTATACGTTCATTTTCGTGCACAAGCAAATCCTGGTTGTCGAGGATGACGCTGTCGGAAATGGTTACGTTAAGATTCGTCGCTGTTATGACGACAGGGGCAGATTCAAAATTAACTGGCATACGACGGGCTTTGGGATTTTCGCTTTATTCTCCATGAGGATAGTATGGACCTCCACGAGGTCGGAATTCTTATGAGTCGGCTTTCCTCAGGTTTCGCTTTGCTCAACCTGGGGGGACTGATATTTGACCCCTTCGGGGGCTTTTTCAGCACCGCCTTGACCCATGAATTACCAACCCTCATGGGGGGAATAGAGCCTTTGTTTTTTATTTGGCATCTGCGAGGAGTTGCGCCTTGATGCAGAGTTCGCCTGCACGAATGGCATGCTCCTGAGTCATTGCGTTCTCAGTACGATTCAGGCAGTCCAGAATCAAATCGTTGAAGAATCTGCATCCAACCGTATGGGATGCATTGACATGGACCTCCTGCTTGCCGTCGAACATGAAGAGTTGGTTTCCACCTTCGCCAGTGGCGAGGTTGACATATTTTCTCAGTTCGATGGTTCCTTCTGTTCCAAGGATGATGGTGCGCCCGTCGCCCCAGGAACTAAGTCCATCTGGTGTAAACCAGTCAACGCGGAAATAGAATGACGTGCCATTGTCGCCGACGAGATTCGCTTCCCCAAAATCTTCCAGCTCAGGGAATTGTGGATGATTGAAGTTCATGACTCTCGCATTGGTGACGGTGGCGTTTTCTGTGCCAGCGTATGTGAGGAACTGTTCGCATTGATGGGAGCCGATGTCGCAGAGGATACCGCCGTAGTAGCGTTTCTGGAAGAACCATTCGGGGCGGTTCTGTGGATTGCCGATTCGATGAGGTCCCAGCCCAAGGATGTGCATGACCTTTCCAATGGCTCCCAGGGCGATGAGGTCGCCAGCAAGCATGCCAGATTCATTGGCGATGCGCTCGCCATAGTACACCATGTACTTGCGGCCAGTCGCCTTGACGGTTGCGCGGACATCGGCGACCTGCTGGAGGGTCGTGAAAGGTCCTTTGTCGGTAAAATAGTCCTTGCCCGCATTCATGCATTGGATGCCGAGGTCGGCGCGTCTTGAAGGAACGTCGGCGGCACAGACCATTTTGACCTGCGGGTCGTCAAGGACTTCGTCAAGAGAGCGGGCGACTTTGGCCTGTGGGTATCTTTCTGCCGCCTGCTTCAACAGGACAGGATTTCGATCGTAAATCCACTTAAGCGTGGCACCCGCCTCGCATAGCGCATGGGACATTCCATTGGCATGGCCATGTTCGAAACTGACGGTGGCAATGCAGAATTCATCAGGGCCGCAGACGGGGGCGGGCGGTGCTGAAATGACAAAGTTGGAGCCGTCGGCTTTTTTGAGTTCAGACAATGGAGTAATCATGGTATTGTGTCTCCAAGTATAATCAATTATGGCAATGAATGCGGATGTATTTTAAAGAATTGTTTTCTGAAAATGAACAATATAATGCACCTTTTTTCATAGACGAATTTAAAAACACGATTTAGGTATTATTTTATATTCTGTTTTAAAAAGTGATTCAGGAGAATTGAGAGTTATCATCATAGGTTCATCTGCCATGTCCAAGCGTTTGTTGCTGTCCATTTTGCCGCTGGCGTTGTTGATTGCCCTTCCGCTGGTTTTGAGGAAGGAAGCAGAGAAGATTGATTTGTCAGCCGACCAGTTGGTCATTGTGTCGCCGCATAATGAATCGATTCGTTATGAGTACGAGCAGGCGTTCCGTGCCTATTATACTGAAGTGACGGGGCGGAAAGTCAGTATGGACTGGCGCGCGCCTGGCGGCACGGGGGATGCCGTCCGATATGTCAACAGCACCTTCGTGGCCAATTTCAAAGACTACTGGGTGAATACGCTAAAGCGTGAATGGAAAGAAATTTATGAAGACGCCTTCATGAACCGTCGCCTAAAGCCAGGCGATGAAGGATGGGAGGCGCGCGAGGAATTCCTCAAATCAAATGTCGGCATTGGCATTGATTTGTTTTTCGGTGGAGGGCAATACGACCTCAACAAGCAGGCGCAGGTGGGGACGCTGGTTGAAACGGGATTGCACAATCCAGACAGCGAACTGTATCGCGGCACGCCAGATGACCCGATCTACAAGTCGCTGTCACAGGAACAGCGTGAGTCGTTATATCCTTCTTCCCAGAAAGAACCTGTGCCTGCACTGTACAATGAACTTTTCGGTGACAATCCCATGATTGTCCAACGTGGAAGAGGAGAAATATGGTATGATGACAAGGACCGCTATTATGGAACTTGCTTCTCATCTTTTGGCATTTGCCAAAATCTGGACAGACTCAAGGCACTGGGCTTTGAATTCAAGGAGGGCGAGGCTCCGCTGAAAAGTTGGAATGATATGACTGACCCACGGCTGTATGGGCAAATCGGTGCCGCCGACCCGACGAAGAGCGGCTCTGTCAACAAATGCTTCGAGATGATGATCCAGCGGCAGATGCAAGTTAGTTATGCCGCACAGGCTGAACGCCTGAAATCTGGTGAAATCACGGAAACGCAGGCATTGGACAACGCTTGGCAGGATGCCATGACGCTCATCAAGAAAATCGGCGGCAATTCGTCCTATTTGACATTCTCCGCGAGCAAAGTGCCTGTGGATGTCGCGAAAGGGCAGGTAGCCGCTGGCATGTGCATCGATTTCTACGGTGAATCGCAGGCTGGCTGGGAGGAACGCCATGTCGGCAGAAAGACAATGGTGTATCACACGCCGTTGGGGGAATCGTCAGTGTCAGTTGATCCGATTGGCATCTTCCGTGGCGCACCGAATCCTGAAATCGCGCGGCTCTTCCTGCGTTTTATCATGTCGTATCGCGGACAGCGCATCTGGGGGCAGAGGGTTGGAACGGAAGGTGGTCCCGTGAAGTATGACTTGCATCGGCTTCCTTGCCGCAAGGATTGCTATTCTGAGGAAACGCGTGCGCTACGCTTGTCTCCAGATGCCGATCCGTACAAGCAGGCATCTTCCTTTGAATACAAGGGCGCGTGGACCGCGGCCTATTTTAGCCTGATTCAACTTCAAGTGAAGGTAATGGTGCTTGATTGCCAGGACGAACTCCGTGCGGCATGGAAGGCCATCATTGATGCGGGTGGCGCTGAGAAGGTCCCAGAGGCATACGGCTATTTCCAGAAACTGCCTTTCAAGCATAGCGAAGGATTGAAACTCTTCCAGGGGACAGATGTCCAACGCAGGACTGAAATGCAGCGGGAATGGACGTTATTCTTCAAGAATTCCTATACTTTGGCGAAGAAGTTTGCCGAGCAAGGAAAATGAGCCTGAATCCGTGAAATACCGCATGACGGTCGATTTCGTTGTCAAGTCTTCCGCCTTCGCCAAAGGCTACGGCGGGAGAAGCACGTATGTCATATACGCGCTCGCAACTTTCCTGGAAATCGCCTTGCCATTCGGCACTTCATGGATTCAGAAAGTATTGTGGCATGTAAGCTACTTATAACTTGTCTGGCTTTTTCCGCCAGCGAAACATTGACAAGGAGTTGACTATGACATTGGTAAAAGACTGTGTTTTCTGCAAAATCCTACGTGGCGAAATCCCATGCACGAAAGTCTATGAGGACGACAAGGTTCTCGCTTTTCTTGACATCGCGCCGTTTAATTATGGTCATGTGGTCATTATTCCCAAGGAACATCATAACAGCATCACGACGATTCCAGAGGAATTGTCTGCGCACATGATCGCCGTTGCACCGAAGATTGGCGTGGCGCAATTGAGAAATCTGAAAGCCGATGGCTTCAATCTCATGCTCAACAATGGCGCGGCGGCTGGCCAGACGGTCCAGCATTGCCATCTTCATGTGATTCCGCGCTTCGTCGATGACAAGGTTACAATGACTGCCGCGCCACTGAAGTATGAATCGCCAGAGGCGATGCAGGAAGTCGCTGACAAATTAAAAGCACGCCTCGGGGAATAATTGAGCCCATGCCATTCAAATTCCAGCCAAATGCGACAGTCAGGGCGTTTTGCCTGAAGACTAAAAAGTATCATCCAGATGCCTATTATTTTGTTCAACATGCAGTGTCCGTGTGTTCGAAATACATCCCGAACCAAAGCGAGTTGAAACATGTATCAGGGCATAATCTGCTTATTGTCATAAAGAAGGTCTTGCTTGAATTGTATGGCCCCGCAACGATTGACGTGCTTGATTTCTGGAATGTCCATACGACGGAGGATTTTGGCCGTATTGTCTTTGATTTGGTCGGCATGAAACTGCTCGGCGTGTCGGATACGGATTCAATACATGATTTTGACAACGGGTACGATTTCATCGAGGCTTTTGTCCTGCCCTTCAGAAAGCACTGAGACGTACTGCCTTTTTTCTGAGCCGACAAAGGCACAGTATAGCCGTGGCATGTCGTGTCTCCCTGTTTCCGTAAAAAGGGGATTTCGTGATCCTCTGATTCCAGACGAACAAGAATTGAAGTCGAGAAGTCAAAAAGGTGAAGCATGAAAAACGATGTCTTTACAATAGAATTCAATGCGAGCAACGGAACTGTTGCATCTCTTGTCTTGAACGATGATCCAGATCGGATGAATTGGGTCGAGGGAATGTGCGACTGGGGACAGCCAGTTGGCATGGATTTTGTCAGCATGACCATTGAAGACAATGAGGTACGTTCCCTCTACCGAAAGGAGACATTGGAACTTGAAGTCGTTCGCACGCTTTCTGCCGACTCCCTGACTGAACGGTTCATCTATCGCAATACAGGATATTATGATCTTTATTTCGAGAGGGGAGGCCTTGGCATTTACACGACCTTCAATGACAGTTATGAGGATAGCGACATCTGCATCCACCAACGTTGCGATGCCCACGTCTGGTGCGGTGGTGGTTACTCATACGTCCATGCAATGAAGATGGGACCTTTTCATACGGATATCGCGCTCGTCTTGACTCAGGGGGCGCTTGACTGCTACAGCGTCGAGCGTGTCATGGAGGAGAGCAGCAATGATCGAGGCGACATTGTTTTGCATCCTGCTTCCTGCCATTTGCTCCCCCATGACGAAATGGCATTGGAGTGGAAACTTATTGCTTTCCCACACGGTCACTTCCAGGAAGTGCTTCTTGCGATGGACGAAGGTCTTTGGGTGGAGTTCAAGAGGGAAACGGTTTTCCCTGGCGAAAAGTTTGAACTTACAGTAACGTCGAACCATATAGGTGACGATGTCTCAGTCGTATGCAAGGGGCATGAGATTCCGTATGTGAAAAGCGGGAAGAGGCTTGTCGTCGAGTATCTTCCACAGGAACAGGGGGAGCATCGGTTTGACTTCCGCATGGGGGAAAAGCGTTTCTGTGTCTTTGGATATAGTTGTACGGACTTTGATGAACTTCTTGAAAAAAGAGTTCGTTTCATCTTGAGCCATCAGCAGATGCTGGATTCCAGAAGTCCGCTTTACGGTGCTTTCATGATTTACGACAACGAGGAGAACTGCCAGTACTACAACTATCGTTGGGGAGACCACAATGCCAACGGCGAACGAATCGTCATGGGGTTTCTAGTCTGCAAATGGGCCCAGTTGCATCCCGAAGATGTCGAAGCGGCCAAAGCCATTGACCTTTTTGAAAAATATCTTTTACGAGAAATATACGATGTCGAGACAGGCATTGTGCATCGGAACATCGGCAAGCAATCCACTCGCATTCGGCTCTACGATGCCGCTGGCCTGATTAATTTTTGGCTGGAACTCTACCGTCTAAAGAAGAAAGACATCTATCTGCAATGGATTGCCAGGTCTATTCGGCAATTCTACTCCGCAGGCGGTTTTCATTTTTACCCCAACGGTACGCTTTTCTCCGATGCCATCGGGACAATTCGCGAAGCGGGGTTTCAGACGGAGGCGGAAGAATTGACTGCACTACTGCGCAAGCATGTGATGCAGATGTGCGCCACGGGACTCAATTATCCCCCTCATGAGGTGCGTTTCGAACAGACCATCGCGACACCCGCCGTCGCCATCCCCGCCGCCTATTACAGCAATGTTGAAAAGAATCCAGACATTTTATGCTATATGAGGTCCCAGATTGATCTTTTGAGTCGTTTCTCTGGTGACCAGCCAGATTATAGGCTCAATGAAATCCCCATTCGCCATTGGGATGAATACTGGTTTGGAAAACGCCGTGTATTTGGAGACACTTGCCCGCAGCAATGTTGCTGCTTGACGGCGAGATCCTACCGTCTTTATAGCATGGCGACCAATGATGGCGGTTATCGTGAAAAGGCGGCGAAATGCCTGCGCAACTGCCTCTGTCTATTCTCGCCAGACGGCAGGGCTTCCTGTGCCTATCTTTATCCTTTTTCCGTGACAATGCGTCACAAGGACGGTAGCATTTGCACCCCCAGAGTACGAGGTGAGTTCTTCGACCCATTCGCCAATGACCAGGACAGCATTCTCTACGTTATTCTGTGCATGGGAGGACGAGAGGCGTTAATGTAGATAGAGCGGGTTTCGTTCTCGTTTCACTGCCAGCGTACAAGACGGGATTTCCTCAACAACCGAAACTAGCCCGGATCTGTGGATGTACAAGCGTTACTGGGCTTGGAGGTTGGAGGTCAAATTATCTCTATCTTCC
>JAGCTA010000379.1 GCA_017963875.1 Victivallales bacterium
GAAGCCACCTGCTGGCTGGTTGGATGGATTCTTCGCCAACTCGCCTCCAGAATCACCGCCATGCGTCCTGGCGCCCCGCAGCCAGAAATCACGATCTTTCGACCAGAATCAAGCGCAGCCCTAATCGCACCAACCATCTTGGTGAATGGCTTGTCTGCAAGTGTCTTTTTGACAAGCGGACCCAAAGCGCTGTCGCAAGACAGCAGCGTATCCGCGCCGTTGGCAGGTGATGTCGCGTAATCTCTATCCAAATGCTCCGTCAATGGATTGGCGTCCTCGCTTGGAAGAAAACCAAGCCTGTACTGCGTCTCGTTTTGCAGGAAATCACGTGCGCGTTCCAGTGCCGATTCATTGCTCATTTTTCAAAATCCTTCTTGACCTCATCCCTAAATGCCGCGTCAGTCATGAAACGGATGGCAATCGCCCCCATCACGGCGGCGGCTTTCATTGCGTTTTCGAATCCCATGTCGCTTTTGGCCGCCTGCGCCATCTCCAAAGAATGACCGGGGAGGTCGTGGTCCGCAATCCCGAAATAGCCGTGGATACCTGGACATTTGTGTGAAAAGTCGCCGAAATCCGATGATCCACGATTATCCCCCATCCTTGACATGTCTGGTATGAGCCCCTGCTCAATCATCAGTTGACTGAAAAGCGCATTCATCGGCTTGTTCGGCTTGCGTGACATACATGGAACACCCGACGGTGTAATCGTGTACTCCGTATCAGTCATCATCGCCGCACCCGCGACTATTTTCCTGAATCGGTCCTCCAGGCGGTCTTCCCAGGCGTCATCAATGGAACGCACGAAGAAATACGCAGACGCATGGTCTGGGATGATGTTCGGTGCCTTTCCGCCATCTTGGACAATGCCGTGGATGCGCGTGAACTCTGGCATCTGCTGACGATAGGCATTGACGCCAGCAAACAGCAGCATGACAGCATCCAGGGCATTTTTGCCATTTGCAGGGTCGCTGGCATGAACGGCCTTCCCCTTGAAATCCACCGTGAACCTTCGAATTGCCGTTGAACCTGGATCGGGAAGCGAATAACTCCGAGGATGAAGCATCATGACAGCGTCCACGCCATCCAGACAGCCCCGTCGCAGCATCAGTACCTTGCCGCCGCCCGATTCCTCTGCGGGAGTTCCAAGCAAGATAAGCCTTCCTTTGACATCATGAGTCTGCATTGCACTTCTAGCGGCAAGGAATCCCGCGATTCCACTGGCACAGATGAGATTATGTCCACAGCCATGGCCAACACCTGGCAGTCCGTCATATTCAGCAGCGATTGCGAAGACGGAACCTTCGCCATTTGAATACTCTGTGGAATACGCCGTGTCGATATCAAACGCGGGCGTGGTCACTTCGCAACCATGTCCTTTCAGTAATTCGACCTGCCTAGCGCATGCAAGATGCTCTTTATAGGCGAGTTCTGGATGTTCCCAAATATAATCAGACAGTTCATGGAGTTCCTGTTTCCAACCTTGGATGCTAGCATTCAATTCATTTAAAAATTCACTCATCGTATCTTCCTTTTTATGCCATAGTTCCCATCCACACACAGGAATAACACCAAGAATATCTGTGATGCGCATTTAAGAAAAGTAGCCGACAGATTCGAGTGCCAGGCGAAGTTCTTTGCGTTCCTCTTCGGTCATTTCGCGGGCTGGAGCCAAAGAGACACCAGTCTCATGGCCTTTTAGTCGGAGAATCTCCTTGACAGCGCGAATTGTGTAGCCTTTTCCATGTTTGATAATCAGTCCTATCATGTGATTGATGCCAGTCTGTTCCTCGCGAGCCTTTGAGATATCGCCCTTCTGGAATGCCTGGTAAAGTCGGGTAAATCGTTCTGGCATCACATTGTACGTGGTACCGATTCCGCCGTCCGCGCCCATTGTAAGGCCGCAGATGAGAGATTCATCTGGGCCATTGATGACATTGATATCGCCGCCAGCGAGTTGCTTCAACTGCCACATTTGATAGTAATTCCCCCTCGTGTCCTTTACACCAATGATATTTGGCACAACGAGCAGTTTTTCGAGCAACGCATTGACATTTGGGAAAGCCGCGCCGACCTGGGCATAGAGGATGAGCGGCAGGCTAGTTTCGCCCGCGATTCGCTTATAGTATTCCTCAGTTTCCTCCATGCTGTAGTTGAAATACAGCGATGGCAGGACGGAGGAAACGCCCTCAGCACCTGCGTCAGTCGCATGGCGTGTGAGCGTCAGGACATCTTCGAAATGGAACGCGCCGACTTGAACAATGACCTTCCCGCGGTGACGGTTGGCTGCAATGACCGCCTCGACCATTTCGCGTCTTTGCTCCATGGATAGGAGGACACCTTCGCCTGTTCCTCCAGTCACATAGAAACCATCAACTCCAGCCGCAAGTTGTTCTTCGACAAGTCTCTCCACTGTTTTCACCAATACCCGTCCCCTTGCATCTATAGGCGTTATGAGCGCAGGCATGATACCACGAAAAGATATTTTTGACATCTCTCTTGTCCTTCAGTAAAAAGTTGATTGAAAACTGGAGAAGAAACGAACGCAGACACTGAACATCCACATGCACAACTGCTGGCACAATCAACGTTTGACTCTGCCAGACGTATTTCCCTTGACAAGTGCAAGCACTTCATCACAGGAAGAATAATTGAAATCGCCTGAAATCGTATGTTTCAACGCCGAAGCCGCCACGGCAAAGCGAATCTGGAACTGCGGATCACTATCCAAAGTCTCAGCGAATATCAACCCTGCGCAGAAAGAATCGCCGCCACCGAAACGATCTACGATATTGCGGATTTCATAGGGGGAGTAGGCTCCGTCGGCAGCAAGTGGCGCGAAAAACGCCTTTTGCGACTTGCAGTCATAGAGCATTCCCCCCCAATTGTTATGATCGGCAGAAATGGATTCACGGAGTGTAATGGCAATCTTCTTCGCCTTGGGGAATTTTGCCGACAAGGTCGCCGCTACTTCCTGATATCCACTGATATTGAGTTTTCCCTCTTCGATTTCCGTATTGGAAGCGCGAATGCCAAAGACATCCGACGCATCCTCTTCATTGCCGACAATGATATCAGCCAATGCGGCAATCGGTTCCATGCAACGCGCAGCCAACTCATTTTTGCTTGTGCCTGGTTCCCAATTCCAAAGTTTCTTGCGGTAATTGAGATCCACCGACAACGTAATTCCCTTGGCTGAGGCCGCCTGTGCAATCGCAAGCGTTGACTCAAACGCATTCTTTGTCAGTGCTGGTGTAATTCCAGTCAAATGCAAATGCCCTACGCCATCCAGCATTGAATCAAAATCATAATCCGCAGGAGCCATCTGCGAAATTGTTGACCCCTCGCGATCATAGACGACATTCGAACCACGCATATTCGAGCCATGCTCCGCATAATACACTCCCATGCGCCCCTTTTTGCTGAAAGCAATCTTCGAGGCATCCACACCCAATCCAGTTATATTCGCTGCAAACGCACGCGCAATGGGGTTTTCAGGCAATGCGGTCAAATAGCGTGAACGTCCCCCGAGCATGGCAATTGAAACGCAGACATTCGCTTCGCCGCCACCATACGTCGCTTCAAGTTGCCCTGGCAGAACCTGTGAAAAACGTTTTTTCCCCGCAGGGCAAAGACGCACCATGACCTCGCCAAAACCTGCAAACATTTTTTCCATCGTTGTGTTCCTCATTTATTTATGATTCTGTTAGATTAAAAAAGCGCAAAGCGTTTTCCGTTGTAATACGCTGTATTTCCTGAACCGTCATTCCTTTCTCCTCCGCGACTCGCTGGCCGATTATCGGAATAAAGGCTGGGCAGTTTCTTTGTCCACGATAAGGCTTGGGAGCCAGGTAAGGTGAATCGGTCTCCAAAAGCAATCGTTCCAAGGGAATATGAGCAAGAGACTCGCGAATGTTATCCGCTTTGTTGAAAGTCACCATTCCATTAACGGACACCATGGCACCCAGTTCCAGCCACAAATCGACTTCGCGAGGCGTATCGGCAAAACTGTGGATCAAGACCTTCACTCCTGGTTCCATATTCGATTTTATGATTCTGTAGCAGTCTTCAAAAGCGTCTCGGCAATGAATGACTGCTGGCAACGCAAGTTCTTGAGCCAACGCTAAGAAGACCTCTAAAACCCGTTGTTGCGCATCATGCGAAGACAAATCATAATGATAGTCCAAACCGATTTCCCCAACAGCAATCGCGCCAGGCACGGACAACCATTCGCGAAATGGCTGCGTATCCACAAAACTGTCCGCCACATGCGGATGAAGACCCGCCGCCACATAGACGCCCTTCTCTGGCGAGGCCAACGCCACGGTTCGTGGACAATCCTCATAGGACGTCCCAAGAACAAGAAACCGTCTCACATCCACTGCACGCGCATCAGCAAACACTTTTTCAGCATCGTCTTCTTCATCAAGATGGAAGTGAGTATCAAACCACATATCGCCCTGCTCCGTCTTCTTCAATCAGCGAAACAGTTTGACTGGATACTTCATGTGCAATTCACGGATATAATCCTTGTAGCGTTTGTTTTCCTCCTCACGTGCAAGTCTATCCTTTAATGTCTTATGAAGTTCAGCATTCAATTGCGGCACGCCACCGCCGTTGACTTCAATCAGTTTGACGAAATAATAGTTGTCTCCGATTTTAACTGGCTGCGCTAAAATCTCCCCCGCTTTTAAATCCTTGATAGCGTTCTTGATTAGTTCGTGCGGGGAGTCAATCCAGCCCTGATCGCCGCCATTTTCCGCATTGGCGCCTTCTGAATACTCCCGCACCAAAGCCGCAAAGTCAACGCCAGAAGCCGATAGTTTCTTTTTCAATTCCGCAATCGCATCCTCCAGATGCTCCGCAAATTTTCCAGCCCCTCGAATCAACAGCACGGCAAAATGGTATTTGGGAGGCTTGACCATTTCATATTTGTGCTCATTGTAATATTTCTCAACCGCCGTATCTGGAATGCTGATGCCGTTTTTGACACGGTTCCGCAACAGCAGTTCGATGGCTATGTCCCTCTGGACATTTTCGCGGTATTCCTTCATTGTCATGCCCTGTTTATAGAGGTTGTCCTCAAACAGCAGTTCATCGCCGCCTGCCATCGTGGAAATGGCGGTATCAATCCGCTCTTGAATATATGTAGCGGGGACCTGCGCCTTAAGATTGACAAAGTCCATATATACAAGTTCACGGTTAATCATGGACTCCAATGCCATTTCAAACAACTTCTCCTTGTTTGCCTTCAATTCCTCCCCCTGATATGCCTCTTCCAATCTTTCAAATTCTGCCTTTGCAGTCTTTTGGACATCC
>JAGCTA010000380.1 GCA_017963875.1 Victivallales bacterium
AGCAGGATGATGTCATGTCTGGATTCATCGGCGTTGACAACCCACGGCTGTTCAACGCCGACCACGTCATAGTCAAAACTGCGTCGTCCCTTGTTTTCGGGACGTTGCTCAGGTACAGAAGCGAGATGCTGAAGCGTGAAAGAGATGCGCAGAATGACGAGGTCTGGGTGTTGCAGGATATGCTTCGGACGGCGCGTTGGAGCATAGAGTTCGGTGACGATGGTCTGGTTTCTGGCGCGGAATGGTCGCAGGATTTTCGCAAACTGCTTGGATTCGAAAGTATTGATGATTTTCCGAATACATTGGAAGCGTGGTCGCAGCGTGTGCATCCAGACGATATTCAGTGGGTGCTGGATGCCTTTTATGCGGCATCCAAAGACCGTTTGGGGCATGTCAGATTCAATGTTGAATATCGCATCAGGCATAAAAATGGCTTGTATCGCTGGTTGCATGCTGTAGCAAAGTTCAGGCATGACGAGAATGGCCATGTCGTCTGGGCGATTGGCGTCTCCAATGATGTTTCGGATGCGCACGAATTGGCAAGCCTTCAAGCGAAAGAGAAGGAGAACATCAACCGTGTGATGAGCCTGACGGATGACTTTGAATCCATTTATGATGTAAATGTAGATACAGGCGAATACGTTGTCTCCAACAAAAGTGGTGTGTTCACTGAGGACCTGTTGGAGAATCTTGAATTCGGGCCTGATTATTTTGAAAGCGCCGCCCGAAACATCAGAGTCGCTACGTACGAGAAAGACAAGGCGATGTTCCAGGAGAGCCTTTCCAAGGAGAATATACTGAAGGTGCTGGACGCCAATCAGTTCTTCTATATCGACTATCGGCTTCTGATCGATGGCAAGCCCGTATGGTATCGCATGAAAATCGTGAAGGTCGGTAATTGGGGCAAGGAGCATCGTGTTTTAATCGGCGTTTTCAACAATGACAGAAACAAGCGTCAGGACGACGAGCGCCAGGCCTATTCTGAAATGGCGATGGCCCTGAGCGCCAGTTATGAATGCATTTACTATGTGAATCTGCTTGACGACAGTTATATTGAATTCAACAAGAAAGGCGATTTCAAAAAACTGGATATGGAAATCACAGGAAAGGATTTCTTCCATTCGACAATGCGCAATCTAAAGGATGTTGCGTATGAGGAAGATCTGGAGATGGTGTCTGAATTCATCAACAAAGAAAACATTGTCAAGGCTGTTGAAGAAGGTGAGACGCTGTCGCGCGAATATAGGATAAAATTTGGCGACAATTTCATTCATTATCGGATGAAAGTCGCGAAGTCGAAATCAAGCAAGCATCATCTGGTTGTTGCTGTCGAGAATGTCGAGGAGGAAGTCCGCAGGCGCGATGTCCAGCAGAAACAACTGGAGGAGGCGTTGCAGATGGCGCAAGCGGCCAACCGCGCCAAAACAGCGTTCCTGAACAACATGTCGCATGATATTCGGACGCCGATGAACGCGATTATCGGTTTTTCTGGCCTGGCTGCCTCCCATATTGACAACAGGGAGCAGGTGTTGGACTACCTTAGGAAAATTGGGCAGTCTTCGGATCATCTGCTGTCGCTTATCAATGAGGTATTGGACATGAGCCGCATTGAGTCTGGCAAGATGATGCTCAACGAGAAGGACGAGAACCTGTCTGAGATTCTCCATACGCTAAGGGATATTATCCAGGCAGATATCAATGCCAAACAACTGGAACTATTCATTGATACAGTCGATGTCACCCATGAAAATGTCATCTGTGACAAACTCCGCCTGAACCAGGTCCTTCTGAATATCACGTCCAACGCCATAAAATATACGCGCCCAGGCGGGACCATTACCATCCGAATGATGCAGAAGAAGGTGACTCCAAATGGATATGCGACTTACGAATTCCATATCAAGGACACGGGCATAGGGATGAGCCAGGAATATGTCAGGACGATTTTCGAGCCTTTTACGCGCGAATCAACTTCGACCGTGTCTGGCATCCAAGGCACTGGGCTGGGAATGGCCATTTCAAAGAACATTGTCGATATGATGGGCGGCAAGATTGATGTCACCACGAAAAAGGACGAGGGGACGGAGTTTGTTTTGACAATTGATTTCAAACTTGGTAGCAACAAGCAAGGCGAACCAACACGCATTCCGCAGTTCGAGGGGCTGCGCGGGCTTGTGGTTGACGATGACAGTTCGACGTGCCTCAGCATTTCAAGAATGCTCAGGGATGCGGGCATGCGCTCAGAATGGTGCGTCTCTGGCAAGGAGGCAATTCTTCGAACGACCGAGGCAATGCAAATCGGCGATTTGTACAAAGTCTATATCATTGACTGGATGATGCCTGACATGAACGGCATTGAAACGACGCGGCGAATTCGCCGTGTCGTGGGTGACAATATTCCAATCATTATCCTGACGGCATACGACTGGTCTGACATTGAAAACGAGGCGCGCGAGGCGGGTGTCTCTGGGTTTGTCTCCAAACCGATGTTTCCCTCTGACTTGCACAAGGCTCTGCTGCAGTTCTGCGACGGGGAAAAGGAGGAAGAGGCTAAGGCTGAACCAGATATGGAATTCTATGGGAAGAAAATCCTATTGGTTGACGACAATGAGTTGAATTGTGAGATTGCTAAGGAACTTCTTGAGGACAATGGATTTGTCGTTGATACAGCCGCCGATGGCACTCTCGCCGTAGAGAAGATGAAATCCGCACGGTCGGATGACTATGATATGATTCTGATGGATATCCAGATGCCCATCATGAACGGCTACGATGCCACAAGGGCCATTCGTGCAATTGACAGTGAGATTTGCAAAGGCATTCCAATTATCGCCATGACCGCCAATGCGTTTGCGGAAGACAAGGAGGAGGCATTGAAGGCTGGCATGAATGACCATATCGCCAAGCCAATCAAGGTCAAAATCCTCATTGAAACGCTGAGAAGGTATTTGAACCGCTAACGGTTGGGCGTGGAATGTTGTTGGGTGAGAGTCTCTAATCCAGCAGTTCCAGAATGACTGGGTTCGCGGTGATTCGGTCGATCTGAAGGGCAAAATTGCGCCCGCAGACGGTAAACGTCAGTTCCCTGGCGGCGGCTTGGCCGTCGGGGAAGAAAGTGAATACGATATTGCCGTCATTGTCATAGTTGTCGTCGCTGGGTGTCCATTCGATGGCGTCGGGCAGGCTGTAGGAGTCCTTGACTCGAATAAAGGAAGCCTTGTTGTCAATGACATCGGAAGTCTGGTGGACAGGGGGAGTCCAGTGCCGTTCCAATGAGTCGTCGCTGCTGGCGACAAGAAAAGAATGCGCTTCCGTGTCCAGCGTCAGTGTCAGTGCCTGATTGGTGCAACGGGAGCGCATGGCCGTGTCATTGACCACGCCACGGATAGCGGTGAGGGAGTTTTCCACCGTCATCCTGTCGGATTCCCTCATAATTTTGGGCGTTGCGACGGCGAGCACGAGGCCGACGACCACAAGAACGATGAGGATTTCAATAAGTGTAAAGTTATGTTTCAGCACGTTTAAAAAATCATTCCTCGTCCCCGAAGCAGGAGAGGTCTTTGTTGAAGTCCTCGCCGCCCTGGACTTTGTCGGCGCCATACGAGATGATGTCGAAGTTCGTGTCGCCGCCAGTGGTGTAGATGAAATCCTGTCCCCATCCGTCTTTGGGGAGTGAACGGTCATCGAGATAACCACGACCATTTTTGGAATTTTTTGCGAGAAGGTCTGAGAGTTGCGTGGGATACTCGTTGTTGTCCATGTAATATGACTGAACGGCTCCTTTCAGGACATTGAGGTTGGCTCTGGTGGTTTCCACCTTTGCCTTTTCGAGATTGTCCATGATTTTGGGCACTGCCAAAGAGGCAATCATGCCGATGATGACGATGACGATCATGATTTCAATCAATGTGAAGGGATGACGGCGTTCGAGTTTTTTCCGAGCGTTTTTCATGGGTGGTTTCTTGTGTTGGATGTTGGGGTTGCTATGATTGTGTATGTTTATTTTGCGCCGCCCTGCATATCCATGATTGCCATGAACATGATGGTGACGATGGTGCCGATTCCAAGTCCGAGTGCTACGATGACAATGGGTTCAAACAGGCTCAGCAGACGTTTGACGAGCGTCCGCAGGTCGGTTTCATATCTGTCGGCGACGCGTTCCAGCATGGTTTCGACCGAGCCAGTTTCCTCGCCGACGGACAGCATTTTCAGCATGAGATTCGGGATATAGGGGCTTTTTGACAATGATGTAGATAGTTTTTGTCCTTGCCGAAGTTCCCCTGCCAGCCCGCCAATGGATTGCGAGATGATTTTGTTCTGGATAACGCGATTGGCGATGGCGACAGTGTTGAGAAGATGGACGCCGTTACGCATGAGAATCGCCATTGTTCTGCAGAGGCGTGCGATGTTGGAGAACAACACCAGTTTCTTGACGACTGGGATGGAAAGTACGAGGGCATCGTATTTGAGCCGTATCCAACTGTCTTCCTTCCGAATGCCTCGGATGGCGATGACAACAAGCACGATGAACACCAGCGACAGCCACCAGTAACTGCTCAGCAGGCCTGACAACGCAAGAAGAAAATCCGTCGCGGCGGATTTGATGCCAGCCCCTGCCAGCGCGGTGGCGAACTTCGGGATGATGACTCCTAGGACGACGCAGAGCATGATGATTCCTGTCAGGCAGATGAATGCAGGGTAGATGGATGAAGAAATGATGAAACTTTTCAACTCTTTGCTTTCCAATAGGAAACGCCGTAATTCTCCCATGACCTGTGCCAGCGCGCCTGCTTCTTCGCCCGCTTCCACGACTCCTGCGTACAACTGCGGGAACGTCCGCCCCCGTTCACGGATGAGTTCAGAAAGTTTTCGCCCTTCGTGCAGGCCTCGGCGGAGGTCATTGGCCGTCTGCTGAAGCACAGGGTCCTCGTTGTCCTCGCCGATGATTCCCAATGAACGCTCAAGGGGAATGTTCGCTTCAAGGAGAGGAACCAGACGGTCTGTGAATTCGACGACGTCGAGTTTTTTTCCAAACACGCCTTGTGTCTGCTGAGTCAGCGTGCCTTCGCCAAGGTATTCCAAGGGGATGAGTCCACGGCGTTGAATGCGTCTGGACGCATCCGCCTGGGAACTGCCTTCCATCACCAGTTCGCTGATTGTGCCGCTGGCATCACTGACTTTGTATTTGAAAAGGGGCATCGGTTATTCTTTGGGGGGCTGGTTGGGCTGCTGGCCATTTGATGGCGGCGCAGGCGGCGTGTTCTGAACGACGGTCAACGGGCGCATCATGATGGGGACTCCATCAATCAGCACCTTCAACCAATATTGGTCTGGGAATGGAAAACGGACGGCCTTGAGTTGAAACACCAGGTCCAGCACTTGGTTGGGAGATTCAAAATGAATCGTTCGCGACAAGTTGAAAACAGGTGCATCAATGCTGGCGTGATGACATGTTATGGAACAGGGATAATCCCCGTTGCCGCCTGTCAGCGAGACAAGAAGAGACATGGACTGCGTTAAACATGGCAGCCGTGCGGCGTGTATCTGACCAAAAAGCCCGATGAGGGACTTCTTGTTTGTGAATTTGTCCTCGATTATCGTATCGCAGACGATGAGGGCAACGCCAATTGGTACTTCTGCATAATTGGCCATCATGGAACTCCATAGTCTATCTTGAAGCCAACTGGATTCAGGACTGTGCGATGTGAGACATCATATAGTAGAAAAACGTTAAACAACCCTTTTTATTGTATTCATTCTAAATATAAAATCAAGTGTTTTGTTTGCAACTTAGGCAAAAACTATTAAATTTTAACACTGAATCAATCCATGAAGTACTGTCCTACGGCTGATTTTTTCTTTGTTTTTCTGCAATCGCTGATTTATGAGGCTGTTTCAATGAACGTGAATATCAGAGCACTGGCGCTTGTTTTTCTGGTGCTGTACTTGGCTGGCTGCGGGCCAGACGAGGCGAGGCGACGTACTATCCTCAATGTCTCTTATGACCCGACGCGGGAACTTTACCGCGATATCAATACGGCATTTGTAGCCGATTGTGAGAAGAGGGGGCTTCATGGCGTGCGCGTGGAGCAGTCCCACGCTGGTTCGGGCAAGCAGGCACGTGCGGTCATGGACGGGCTGGATGCTGACGTGGTTACCCTCGCTCTTGGCTACGATATTGATATCCTTGCGTATTATGGACATCTGATGAAAACAGACTGGGCGAAAAGTTTTCCGAACAACAGTTCGCCGTATTATTCGACAATAGTATTTCTTGTCCGAAAAGGCAAT
>JAGCTA010000381.1 GCA_017963875.1 Victivallales bacterium
ACTCTCCGCCCTCTAGAGAAGCGATAACCTCTCCAAAAAACCGTTTTTTCAACGCGGGTACTCACTCCTTTTCTCTGCCTTCCAGTACCCAGGTACAGAGACCTATTTTTGGCTTAACACCCTCAAAATAGACGAGTTATGCGTTTTGGAGTTAGAGAAAGTTGTCACCTACGGAGATATGGTCATTTGTTCGGTGTGAACTTTGAACACTCTCGGGTACTGGCTCTTTTCTCTCCATCGCTGTTAATACCCTCAAATATATAGGGTTAGCCCCAGTACCCGCGATTTGTCACCTACGGACGCAACCTGCATTTTGGGAGTGGAACTGCGGGTACTGGATTGGGGATTTGACAAAAAGAATCCTCCCCTGACTGATAGGCACTTGCCAGCCCTTGCCCGAGGGGAGGATTCCAAAATGATGAGAATCTATGAGACTTCTCGGCAGTTATTCGGGCAAAGCATCTTCAGACAGTGGCTCAGTAATCCCATGCTCTTTCAAGTAGTCACGAATGCTTACGCCATTGATTCCATTTTCTCGCATGAAAGTAGCCACATCAAAGTTCTTCTTCGGACGTTCCTTGAACCTTCCGTTTTCCAACACATTTTTGATAAATCGTTCATAGCGTTCGGACAGGATTTCCTCCATGCGTTTGCGCTCATACTCAAACTCGCTCCAATACCAATAGACAGGAAGGACGCGCATGAGTTCAATGACAGCATCATGATAAGCATCTATATTCTCTGCTGCATCAAGTTTTGCCTTAAGTGTCTCCATTTCAGATATATATTCTATTGCCGCGAGCAAATCCTTTGCTTCGTTATTGTTCATAGCATCTTCCTCTGCCTAATCCACCGCATCTGACTTTTTCTTTGCCATGAGCTTGGCTAAATCCGCAGATAGATCTGCCTTGATCTCTCCTAGTCGAAAGAGGTTTTTGAATATGGATTCTTCCTGTTCCTCTGGACGATTCTCATAAGAAAACCCTTCAGTCTCCACTCTTACGACCTTTCCATTCTCTTTGTGATAGCGCAAGCACCGGTTACTAATGATACAACCAGACTGCGGGGAGACTTTTTCATAGAGTTTTTGAGCGGCGATGACTTCCAGAGAATCCGTTGCAGCCTTCTTCCAATGCCATTCCCCTCCAGATTTGAAGCCAGACAAGACCATTTCTTCTTCTGAAACACTCAAAACGAAATATCGCCCCTGATCCGATGTCAAATCAGGGCCACCTTCCATAGTCATCACGAGCAATGGTTTACCATTTTTTCCACCCAATTGCCAATGTCCTCGTAAAACAAGTCCCTCATCATTCCCTTGATTCTTATTGGCCGAATATACTACTGCGTAATAGGAACCGTATTGCTCTATCACATACGTGATTCCTTCTTTCTTGAAGAATCCACCATTGATATTCCAAGCACCCACGACTTGTTCTTCTGGAATAGGCGATTCTTCCAGCAGTAGTTCCTCGTTGTCTCTTTGCCCCCAATAAGATGGAATCATAATCGCCAAAGTTGTTAAGACAGCCAATGGAAGCCATATCCAGCTAGCCAAAAGAAAGACTTTGTCTATTCTACTTGGGTGACGAGGCGGCGGACATGCAGTATCCAAATCCAAATGCTTCTTCCTACGCAACCATACGTGGCTGATTTGCTCATGCGAGGGAGAGTTCCCGCCAAACAGTGGATGAATTCCGCAAGCCAACCAGGTTATTCCCCATATGGCCAGAGGTACAAGAAAAAAGGTTGATGCAATCGCTCCCTCCTCCTTGAATACCACAAAGAGCAAGTAACCAGATGATGCAATGGCAAAAAGCGCCAGCACCCTGATGATGATTCGCGTCAGCCTTATGCGGATATTTCGCATGACGTATCCGATGGCAAAAAGAACAAATATAGACAAAAAAGAGATTGACCATATCAGGATGTCATGTAATGACAACTCATTATCGTTAATCATTACAAATATGAGGATTGCCAAAACAACAAGGAGGGTAAAAGCGATACCATATTGCAGAAGTCCCATTCCTTGTAGAAAAAGCGAACCATAATATACCTTTTGGAGTCCCTTGTCAGGCAGTGTAGCCAACACACTGACCTGTTCCGGCAAATCCCCCTGAGCACGATGACATGGACTGCTTGAAGCCTGTTGTCGAGGTTCTGGAAGTTTTTTTCCACAATAACCACACATATGAGCGTCTTCTGGTATTTCCGTCTGGCAATGTGGGCATTTCATTTGTTTTTCCTTGCTTTTTGGCTTTAGCTTCTTCGGGAGATTATTGCAATGACTTGCTTCTGTCTGCCGGCACGCGGTAGTTCTGGAGGATGGCAGGTGTGCGTTCCAGCATCTTCTTTCTGTTCAAAGTCACAGGCGTGTTCTGCTCGCCAAAGTAGAAGGTGATGAATTCATCCTCGCTCTTTTCCACAACGGCAATCAGTTCCTTCAGATTGCGAACAGGTTTTCCGTTGACCTTGGTCAATATCTCCGAGCGGAAACCCTGGTATCCAAGGTTGAGCTTGTCGGCCAGAACCGTGGAGAGCACGATGACTTCCTGTTCGTCGTCACCCTTCTCCTGGAACATCTTTCTGCTCAATTCCTCTGGCGGCGTCCGCTTGCCCCATTCGTCAAGGAAACTATAGGACAGCGAGGTGAAGACAAATCCGCCGGTGATGTAGAAGTCGGGCAATTTGTCGTAGAGATACCGATGGCACTGGAAATCTATTTTGCGAATGGGAAGTTCCACGATGATTTCCTTGCCGCCCCTCAATATGGTTAATTTCACAGTCTCGCCAATCTGCTTCTGGTGGACAAGCGTCACGAATGAGCGGGCATCCCCTGTCTTGGTGCGGATATTGCCGTTGTTGGCAATCGGCACGCCGTCCACGGCCAGAAGGACATCGTCAAGATGAAGCAGTTCCTGGTTGATTTTGAAGACATGGACGATCCGCACCCCCGTCTGCCCTTTCTTCATTTTCAAGTACTCTCTGGCATCTTCGTTGTCGAGCGACGCATAACGAAATCCTATCAGTCCGAAGCCGTCCACCTTGCCGTCCTCGATATCCTTGAGGAAATGGCGGATGATCTCCGTTGGAATCATGTAGCCAAGTCCCTCGCCGCTGTCATTGCCCTGGAAGGCAATGCCCACTACACGGCCACGGCTGACCACGGGACCTCCGCTGTTGCCGGGATTGATGGCCGCATCCAATTGGGCGGCCAGAAGATAATTCCAGGAGTGGACGTATGGGTGGATCTCGATTCTGGAAATGATGCCCTGGGTGATGGACAGCCCATCGCCGCCAATCGGGAAGCCCGCCACCGAAACCTGTGTCTGCGGCGGGGGCGTTTCGCCGATGTCAAACGGAATGATGTCTAAATAGAAGGAAGGGTCATTCACTTCAAGAAGCGCCAGGTCGCAGTCATGGTCGATGGCCTTGACTTTCGCCTCGTAGATTTCATCCGAACTCTGCTTGCTTATGGTAATGTAGGTTGCATACACCAGCTTGTGGGCGTTGGTCAGGATTTGATTGCCGCGGATGACCACACCGGAGCCGGATGACGCATCCTGCCCCCTGTCAAGCCAAGGAATGAAATAGTTGGGCACGTATGACCGCGTGTCGATTTTGACAACGGCATTGAGGGGATCAAGACCCCCGACGGGAGGAAAGTTGTTGGTGTCTGCGGCAAACAGCGTCCCGAACAGAAGCGACGCCAGCAAAAGGCAAAGTCTCTTTTTCATGGTGCATTATTCCCTTGGTTTATTATCTTTTGTCGGAAGTTTCTCAAGTCTTTGCTTGCATGTTTCCACACCATGCTCTGCTCCGATTTTGAACAATTCCCTGGCTTGTTCGATGTCTTGGGGAATGCTGTATTCCCCTGTGGACAAAATGTCGCCAAGTGCCGTGCAGGCTTCCCAGTATCCTGCTCTGATTGCCTGGTCGAAGAGCTCGACGGCCAAATCCGGTTGGCGCGGCAC
>JAGCTA010000382.1 GCA_017963875.1 Victivallales bacterium
CTTCAACTGGGGAGACGCAAGCGAAAATATGCCTCTTTCTCATCTGTCATTCTTGCCAGACAAATTGCGCGACTTCTGGACAGGCTCCACCGTGTCAAAACAGCAAGGCATTCTGCTTGAACCACATCAGGGAACCATACTGGAGTTTTCCTGATTTCTTCGATTGACTTGTTTCCACCACGCTAACTCATGCGCAAGTCAAGTGCAAAAGGCACCTTGACATCAGCATCATCAAGTGTCTTTCCCTTTTGGGCGGCAAGTTCCTTTTGAATATAGATATACAGGCTAGAAATGGAGATTTCCCCTTCAAGAATATCAGGAATCTCCAAGCCGCCATTGGCGGTAATTGCCCGCAACGCCTCATCCAATCGGCCGCAATGGGCCAGGGCATACGCATGGCAGAATCGAATAAAGGGCCGCCGATGCACGTCTGGAGACAATACCTCGCACATTTTCAGCATCAATTCTGGATCGCCTTCCAATTCCATCATGACCTTGAATATCTCTTTTGCCAAAGACGCATCATCCTGCACTGCGACAATCATTCCTAGAAGCATCTGGATGCACTCCCGTGTCCTTCCAAGCATCCTGAAGACATTTTCCAGGGCAAATCCCGTCCAGATATTCTTCCATTCCTCTCTGGCCTGTGACAAAAGATCCAAGGCCGCCTCGTAATCCCCATGTCTATAACAGAAAAGTGCCTCATAGAAGCGAGTTTTCCAGTTTTTCCCACTGGCGTTTTTCAACAACGGATACCATTCCTCCTGAATGACGTAGCCTGACGGCCCCTCTTCCACTGGCATAGTGCCCTCTTTCAATAGCATCATCCAGTCTTTCTGTTCAGTGTCAGGTTTGCCAAAATCAAGATGCTCAGTCATATAATGCCCCAGCCGTTCCTCCTCAAGCGCGCCCCATCCAGAGCCAGCAAAAACGACCTCGCCGTGTTTCAAGGCAAACGTCTTCTTGGTCCGTTCCAGTTCTGTGTCAAGAAACGCTTCGGGCAAAATATCGTCAACAGCCTTGGAAACTGCCGCAACGGCAGTCGGCCAGTCGCCGAAAACGTCCTTTGCGGGCACCTTTATTGCGCCGTATGCCTCCATCCACTCCCATGTCGTGTTTGGCGGCATTGGCAGGCACTCCTGCTGTGTCTTCGCGAGACCGCCCTGGATTTCGAGATAGTCATCTGCCTCGCCCATCAGTTTGCGTTGCCAATGGCGACCGCCCTGCGAGTTGCCCCATACGAATAACTTGCGTCCCTGAAGCCGTCGTGTCGAGGCAAAAAGAAAACCTGAACCGTCAGGCGAAATCACCGTCTCGAACTTGCGACTGCCTTCAGGAATATTGAAGAAATAGTCCCTGACGTATTTAAAGTTTTCTGGATAGGTACCGTCAAAGCCATCGCCGTCAGGGAGCGGTATTTTCGTTATGAAATGACTGCCGCCCTCGTATTTGTTGGCATACGTGTCCATGGCAGGCACGACAATCCGTTGCCCTTTGACCATCGGGACGGCGATATTGCTCCACCAGTACATGGGAACAACAATGTCATTGACGTTCATGATACGCATCCGCGCCAACAGGAAACGGGAGTCTTCAGGAAGAAAGAAATCCATCTGAAATGGCAATGCGCGGTCACGGTCGAATTCATAAATGCGCAACACTGGCGTGCCATCGGAATCGGCCAGCCTTGCCGCAAATCTTGGCGAGCACGTCTGTTCGTCATGCCCTCTGCGGCCGATGTTGTATTCGATACCGCCTGCGAACCATGCATTTCGAATGGCGAGGTTATTCGGGCGGAACTCTGGGTTGTCTGTAATCAAATCACGCTTGCCGACTTTGTCATATAGGCTCCATAGGCGTCCGCCGAGGTCAAGGACAAACGTCGCCCGTAGGAAGCGGTTTTCCAGCACTGCGGTAGAGAAAGTCTGCTCCCCGACCTCGCCGTCATAATTGTCCTGCATGGTATAGGGGAGCGAGTCCTGGAACATTCCATAGTTGATGAACAGCCCGTCGTCCTCTCCAAGGGCGGAGCGTATTTCGGACTTGATCGGATTGCGCATCGCAGGGAAGGCGGAAGTCGCGCCAAGCGCTGGCCCACGCATTGTCTTTTTGCCAAAGGTCAACGTCGTCTTAACGGACTTGATTTCATTCGCTGTCTTTTTCTTCGCAACTTTCGCCATATTGTCCCCTATTCCAATGGATGTCCAGTCTTGCGGTCAGAAACCGAGTTTTCTGAATGTTTCCACCTGATGCTTGATGGAATAGCCGCCCTTTGGCGCAAGCGTCTCGCCCGCCCAGTTGGGCTGGTCGCTGAAATTGATTTCAGTCTGATATTCAATCATGCGCGGACAAGCGAAGATTTTAGGCATCAGTTTGTCCCATTCAATTGTGCCATCGAAAGGCATTCCATGCTGGTCCGCATAGCCGCTATTGTCATGAATATGCGTGGTGACCACATGCTTCTGGAGTTTTTCTATTGCGTCAGCCTCCTCGACGAGTCCTTCCCACCAGCACCTAGGCATGTATTCCGCATACTTCTTCGGGTCTTTCCACGGATATGGTGCCATGTGCTGCGCATGGCCAGTATCGTAGCAGACGCCGATGGCGGGACTGCTTGCCAATGGCTCGACAAGCGCCAAGACTTCCTTGGCGCTGTTCGGCGGTTCAAAACTGTTCTCAACCGCAACGACAATTCCCAACTTCTCAGCGGCTGGCACCAGTTGCTCCAGCGTATCTTCCGCCAACTCACGGAGTTTCGGCACGGGCACATGCTGGTGGACATAATGATATGCGCCGACATGGACTGTATATGTCTTGCCACCGAATTCCGCCTCGACTTCCATCGCACGGATATGGTCTTTGACCATGCCTGGACGCCGATCGGGCATCGTCGTATCCAGGTCATAGCCGAGATCGGCAAGACCGTGCATCGCGATGAAATGGACGCCCATTTCCTTTGTGAACTTCCGCATGAAATTCAGTTTTTCTGGATTGCGGATGCATTCAAGTGCCAGTTCGCAGTTGAACACGAAATTGTCAACTCCCCAGTCGAGGTACTCCCGCGCAACACGGCGGTACTGTTCTTCCTTAAGCCCCATCCAAGGGAAATTATAAGCCAGCAGTTTCTTTTCCATTGTTTTGTTACCCACAGTCAAAGCCATTTGGCAGAACGCTTAGCCCAGCCAGATGGCAGATTACACAAATTGATTACTCAGTAATGACAAACACCTTGATGGACGCAGAGTTCCATTCCTTGCTCAGATTTCCCATAAATGTCCAATCTGGATGTTGCCCCGACGAATTGTTTCCGATGCCGAAATCAGCATTTTCACGTCTGCTAAAGTTGTTGTACGCGAAAAGTGTCAGTTTCTGGGCGAACAGGTGGACCTGCATGCAGCCGTAGCCTTTCTGCGGTGCGCTCCGAGTATCATCAAAGTCATACTTCTGCGCATTTGCGCCTGGAAGTTTCAACATGTTGCCGTTGCCGTAGTTATCAGACCAGAATTCGATATTGCCCTCTGGATAGGATCCGCTCGGCACGCCTGGATAATTCGTCGCAACGGAGATATTCGTGACTTTCTGCTGGAAAAACGCGCCTGAACCGAATGTCGGAACGCCGCATTTTGCAACTTCGGGCGTGAATGCGTCCATGGCTGTCAGCAGCCAGACATTTCCATTGCTTTTCTTTTCGCCGCTGATATAATATGCGACACGTTTCACATTGCCCGTCAAGGTCTTGCTGTTGTCAACGGTATACTGCGCTGTTTCATTGTTGAGGACGCCTTTGAACAAGTCGAAATCATACGCCAACTTCCAGCCATCACCTGCAAGTTCATTCACGAGGTCCTCTGTCTTGATTTCCTCAGAGACACGGAACCCCGTCAAAGGCAGGTCGTTTTCATTGAAGAGTTTTCCAGTGACGGTCTGATGCCATAGATAACGTGCGGAGCGTGGGCGGGAGATTTCTGGATTGCTCAGCACGATATCGGTGCCTTTGACGGCGACCGTAGCATCTCTGTAAACGCCATCAACGCCAGCGATCTGGAAACCCTCGATGGGGCCGTCCGCAGTGTTTTTCCATTCGGTGACATTCTCAAAGGAGATGACAAACGTTCCGCCATCGTTTCTGAAAGAGGTATAGCGTGGGAAATCTGGCTTGATGTCAGTGAAGCCATAGTCGCGTGCGAGGGCAAATCCAGCCAGACGCTTTCCGACAGGGCCTTTGTTGTGCGGATGGATGTCGCCGTAGTCGCCGATGTCATTGATGACCGCCATCCCGACCTTAGGTTCATTCGCCTTCTCGAACGCGGCCTGCGCCTCCCACATGCGTGGCAGTGCCTCTGGATCACCGCCATAGCGGTATGGTGCCAACTGGACGAAGTAGAATCTCATGTCTGGATTTTGGAAGACCTCTTTCCAGCCATTGAACAACGCCTGCATCTTATGGGCGTAGAGCATGTTCTCGCCACGGTTGGAGCACCCCTGGTACCAGATGGCTCCCCTAAAGGCGAAAGGCACGAAAGGATAGATCATCGCATTGTAGAGAACCGTCGGTTTCTGGCAACCATCGGCGGGCTTCAGCGCCTCTGGAAATGCAGGCGGCGGAAGAAGTTCCGCGCCATTTTCGGCGGCATTGCGGAATTTGTCGAGCCATGTCTGATAGGCTTCGATGGTCTTGGAGGCGTTTTCCTTGTATTCGGGACGCCATGGCAATTTCGCATTGACGACATCGGCGATTGCCTTTACTTCAGGAACGCTGTCAAATCCGCACGGCGGCGTCCATGGTTCGATGCGCGTGCCGCCCCAGTGGGAGGTAATCAAACCAATCGGGATGCCGAGTTTCGCCTGAAGTTCATGACCGAAGAAGAAGGAAACCGCAGAGAAGGATTTTGCGTTTTCCGCATCCAATGCCGCCCAGGACATCGGAAAGTCCTTGCGAGGGAGTTTTTCCCAACGATACGGGCGCATACGCACCGTGCGAATCAGCGGATTGGCACCTTCTGCGCAACGTTTGTCTCCATCGATGTTGCGCCAGCGAGCGTTTTCCGTCCACATCGGCATTTCCATGTTCGACTGACCGCTGCAAAGCCAGACTTCGCCGACGAGGACATCATTGATGACAATGTCGTTGATGGTCAGCGTCTGTGGATTAGCATTAGTCGTCAAAGGAGCCAGTTTCACCATCCACTTACCTTTCTCGTCCGCAGTTGCCTCAAGCGTCTGCCCCGCGAAGGACACGGTGACTTTCTCCCCAGCATCCGCGTCTCCCCAGACGGGGACCGCCATGTCACGTTGAAGTACCATGTGGTCGCCAAATACCGCCGCAGGTGTCACCTTTGCCTCGGAGACACCCACGCATACCATCATCAAAATGACGCATGACAACAATTTCTTCATGTTTTTTCCTCTTGTGTTGTTCGGGTTGAACGAAGATATAATTCACTTGTATCATCTGGCAATTAAGAATAATGTAACGTCTGTTCTTGCTTTTTCATTAGAAAAGAAATCAGTCATGCGTTTTTTCTGGAAGTTTTCTTGTCACACGTCCCTGCGTTTCTCGAACTTTTCCCAAGATACAGGACAAGTTTGAACATCTTACGTCAACTTGATTTTTCCCATGGCGACACTAGTTTATGTTTTATACAATAAGTTTTATTCTCCCAAGAGGGTCGGTAATTGCTCATGTCAAGGCGGCTCTGCAAGCCCCCGAAGGGGCAAATATCAGTAACCCCAGGTTGAGCGAAGCGAAACCTGGGGGACGCAATCCTCTGCAGGATAACGACCTCGTAGAGGTCGAACCTACCCTCTTGTTAAATAGAGCGAAACAATACAAATATCCAGATTTTTCTATAATTCACTATCAAGGAGACCAACCATGTTGAAGAAACTGATTGCTGTTTTTTGCCTCACTGCTCTGCTGGCAGTCGCTGAACTTCCGATTGTGAAGGATGGCAAAGACCTCGCGGAAATCGTACTGCCACCAAACAGTGCCGCGCCTGTTCAATATGCCAGTGAAGAATTGCGCGACCATATCAAACTCATCACTGGCGCAGAACTCCCCATCGTGCCGTCGGCGACAGGAAAAAACGCCATCATCCTGTCTGTCGGAGACAAGCAATTCGCCGATGACCTGAAGGCCATCGACACCACGGACGGCTATGCCATCCGCCAGAAAGGCAACGCCGTGTATGTCATCGGTGCCATCCCCAAAGGCGTACTGAACGGCGTCTATAAACTGCTGTTCCACAACACGGATATCATCTGGGCGCGCCCGAATCCAGAGTTCGGAACCATCTACACGGAGACAGCGAACCTGACCCTGACGAAGACCGACTGGCTGGATGTTCCGAAATACATCCTGCGCGGCTGGCAGTTCCCAGGAGGTGCCGCTGGCTTCCCAAACGACATCTGGCAGTTCCGCCAAGGTAGCAACTGGGCCGCTAACCACATGAGAAATGCTCCAGAAAGCACCAAATACGGTCTCATCAAGGAGCACGGTGGCGGCCATAACCTCAACGGAATCTACATCAGCGGCGAAAAATACTACAAGGACCACCCCGAATACTTCCCGATCATCAAAGGCGTCCGCCAGAACCCATCTACTACGCGCATGAGATCGCAACTCTGCTTCAAAAATGAGGAAATGACTGCAGAATTCATCCGCCTCGTCGATAACTTCATTCAGAAAGACCCCGATTATGACACCTACCGCATTATGATCGAGGACAACTACCACACCTGCGAATGCGACAAGTGCCTTGCCCCCATCACACTTCCAGATGGTTCTGTCATCACAAAAGACGACAAGGCGTTCCTTTCGACTCGCTTCTTCCTCTGGCTCAACCAGATTGCCGCACACATGCGCGCAAAGCATCCTGGCAAGCGCATCCTTACATTCGCCTATTTCTTTACCGAAACACCCCCGAAAGTTAAGGTCGATCCTATCATCTCCATCTCCTACTGCCCCATCTACAAAAACTCGAAATTCGATGTCCTCGCACCTGAAAACGAAGCCGTTTTCACACGTATCAACGACTGGCTCGCCAATACGCCAAACGTCACATGGCGCGAATACTACGGCCTCTGCGCCTCATTCCCACGCCCCATCGATGCCATCGCCATTTCCGACTGGCGCTACATGAACTCAAAGGGCTGTGTCCGCACCTATTCCGAAATGCGCGGCGACTTCAATGGCAGGCCATTCCTCTCAGAACAGTCATGGGATGTCAACAGCATGTATTTTTGGATTCTTGCAAACGCCAACTGGAATCCTTTCGCCATGGACGTCAAGCAGTTCCGCAGAGTCTTCCTCGAACGCGTCTATCAGCAGGCCGCCGATGATGTCGAGGAGTTCTACGCAATCATCGAAAAGGACTTCATCCCGTCGCCTGGCAAGTCCACTTGGAATGACAGCCCATTCACGAACTATGTCAAGACCATTGTCAAGAACAACCACGTGAAAGACTGCGATGACGCACTCAACCGTGCGCGTTCACGCGGGCTGACTGGCAAACGCAAGATCATGCTCGACCGTCTCTGCGATACCTTCCACTTGACACTTGACGAGTCCTTTCTCAGAAACCGTTTCGCATTTCATCAATCTGCTACACCCCTGGAAATGACATCTCGGGCATTCGAGACGAAACCGTGGACGAAATCCGTAAAACTGGAGGATTTCTATGCTGCCGATGGCTCTGTGGCTCCCGACAAGACCATCGTACGCGCATTCCATGACGACAATGACCTCATCTTTGGTATCCGAGCCTACACACAGCCAGACGAGACGCTTGATTACGGAAAGGAGTCCTTCAGCAATGACGGCGAGGCTTTCTGCCTGGATATCACCACCACCACCGACCGCACGACTGTTTACTACTTCGCTTTCGATCCTGCTGGCCACAAGGCAACCGCATTGCCCCAGTGGTCAATCGCGACACAACAGCAAAGTACGGAAAAGAGGAATTCCAAAGCCCCGAATGGAAAACTATGGACCGTCTCGACGGAAGTCCTTTCGGATGGATGGTTTGCCGCCGTCCGCATCCCAATCAAGGCAGTCCAGGGAGATATCACCAAAGGGCTCCGCATCGCCATGACCCGCGTCCGCAAAGCCCAAGGGCAGCCAGCGAAAGCGTATCATTTCTGCTCCGCACAGCATTCTTTCTTCAACTTCAACAGTATCAAACATTATCGCAAACAAAACTTCTATTCCTCCTTCCCTGGCAGCATCATGGCATTCAAGCCAGAAGATTATGCGCTGCCTGCAGGAGAACGGTCTCAGGCTGTCTACAACTCTTTGCGCTGGCACTCGGACATCATTATTTCTGGTCAGAAAGATGAAACCGTTTCATTCACATTGATTTACAACCAGGTCAACAAAACTGCCGCAGACTGTAAAGACACCATCGCACTTCACGGCCCCAATGACATCACGGTTCCGCTCGGCACATTCACATGCAACGAGCAGTTCCGTGAACCCAAGGACACGAAAACCTTTACTGCAGTCCTGCCAGAAACTGGCATCTACCGACTGCCACTCGATCCTGGCTTCCATGGATATTTTTTCCGTCCCAGCAAGGATTTGAAGTGGGCACTCCACGGAAGTGCCAGACACAATGACATGATTCTTATCCGACCGACGCCACGTGCTTTCAAAGGCTTCTTTGAAGTTCCCGCAGGTGTCAAGAACTTCGCAGTCGAATTCATCGGCGGTTCAGGGGCGGACTCCGAGCCATGCCCTGTGCGCATCCGCAATCCCCAAGGCGAAATCGTCAAGGAAAACCTCAATTTCGAGATGTCCCTCATGATGAACATCCAACGTGATTCGATAGCGTCGGAAATTTGGTCGTTCGAGGCTGAAAAGCCCTCGACAGGCATCTATGTCCGTCTGCCGCTACCACTGACAAACATTTGGGCGAACTCGCCAGGAAATCTCCCGCGGTTTCTTTGCCATCGCATCCTAGAGTAAACGAAACATATACACACATGAATCCGTGAAGTGGCGAATGGCGAGGCGAATTCTAGGAAAGTTGAGGGCGCTTATACGACATACGCAACCGAGACTTGACAACGAAATCAGCCGTCAGGTGGTACTTCACGAATTCAGGACACACCTATCGCCATGAATACAAAAGACACATTCACCGCCGAAGAAAAAAGACTTATCAAGGCCAAAGTGCCCGAAGTCCGTCAATTGCTGCTCGACAACCTTGCGAAATTCACCCACCATCCATTGCCACTTCTGAAATGTGGCGACATCTATAATGGACTCTGGCTTGAGCATAATCAGGACAATTTCTTTTTGGCGGACTATGCGCCAGAAAACGCCTGGGCCGCCATGGATGCCCTGATTAACTTTCAGCGAGAAGACGGCCTCATTCCATTCCACTTTGGGCTTGGCGAGCCAGACGATCCCAAGACAACCAGTTTCGGACAGGTCCAATGTGTCTGGGCATTCACGCGTTGCGCGTTGGAAATCGCCAAGAAGACACACCGTCCGCCAGAGGATTTGCAGCGGCTCTATGACGCAGGCGTACGCTACGACCAGTGGTTTGCCAAATACAGAAACCATGCGGGAACTGGCCTGGCAGAAATGTTCTGCGAATATGACACGGGGCACGACAACGATCCGCGCGTCACCGACGACGGCATTCCACGCGCCTGCCCTGGAAAGGATGCCATCAATATGCCAGACCTCCCCATAATGCCCGTCCTTTCGGTTGATTTGTCCGCAATGCTCTACGGCAACAGAATTGCACTTGCGGAATTGGCCACCATGTTGGGCAAGACCGCATACGCTGGCTATTGGGCGACACGCGCCTCAGAACTCGCCTCCGCCATCGACAAATACCTCTATGATCCCATTGACAATTTCTATTACGACCGCGACACGCGCGGATTCCGCAAATACCGAACGGAACACATCACGCGTCTGTTCCTCAACCATGTTCTCCCGCAGGCGAGATTCGATTCCATTTACGAACAGCATTTCCTCCAGCAGGGGAAAGGCTTCTGCGCCCCCTACCCCATCCCCTCCGTCGCCATCGACGATCCGCATTTTGACAAAACGTGTCCAAAGAACAGTTGGGGATGCAATACTCAGGCACTGACAACGGAACGCGCCATCCTCTGGATGACGCATTATGGCCGCAAGGACGATCTAGTTGAACTGCTTTCACGATGGATGCGAGCGTTCATCAAATATGACAGCAAATTCCCACAGGAAATCAATCCCTTTACAGGTGCTCCCATCGGCGATTCAGGAAACTATTGCCCCGCATTGATTATCTTCCTAGAAGCCGCGAAGGTTATTTTTGGATGATTTTACTTGTAAACGCTATTCCCAACACTCTATTCCATATAAGGACTGTATTTGCATAGGTCTAGGAGACTCTGCAAAGCCTCCGCAGGAATCAAATTTTAGAAAAGATTATAGAAAAGGGTTACAGCAATGACACCATTTGAATTTCTGCTTGCCATTGGAGAGAATTTCGCAGCAGGATTATTCGCCGACCCAAATGCCTGTGCCATGATGCGCCACGCAAAGGCAATTGAATGCGCACTTTGCAACAACCGCCTGCCTGATTACAAGGGTACGCGACTGTATCCCGTCGGCCATAGCGATATCTACAATCCAA
>JAGCTA010000383.1 GCA_017963875.1 Victivallales bacterium
GTCCAGGTTGGCGCGATAATTGAACCTGTTGTAATGGAACGTCTCATCGCTGTTGCTTGAGAAGGTCTTGAAGAGCGAGTTCTGGTTCAGGAAACCGGCGGAGATGAAATATCTCATTTTCTCCGTACCACCCTTTACATTCACGTTCACCTGCTCCTGCCAAGCCGCATTTTTCATCAGATAGTCGATCCAGTCGGTATTGGGGAACGTGACGGGCATGTCGCCTGTGCGGAAATGTTCCATCACATCCTGGTTGAATCGGATGCCCGTATTGGCATAGGGCGTATAGTCGGAAATGTTGGCGGTACCCGGCCACTGGTTCACGGGCAAAGCATCCGTAATAGCCGCGTAGTTCCACATCTTTCCGTAGGTATGGGAATCAGCGAAATCCACGAATTTGGAAATCTGCTGTACGGCAGCACTGGCGCTGACGGTGACAGAAGCCTTGCCTGGCTCGCCACGTTTTGTAGTGACAAGGATTACACCGTTAGCGCCTCGCACACCGAATACGGCCGTTGCCGAGGCATCCTTCAGGATGGAAATCTCCTGAATCTCGTTAGGGTCGATTTGCGAGAAAGGTCGCTCCACACCATCGACCAGCACCAACGGCTCGGCACTGTTCAGTGTGCCAATACCACGCACGCGGATGACGGGCTCGTCGTCGCCAGGCATACCCGAAGGCTGAACCACCGAAATGCCCGGCAGCTTCCCCTGCAAGGCATTAGCCACGTTTGCCACGGGCGCCTTCAAGAGTTCTTCACCATTCACAGCGGAAACGGCACCCGTCAGGGTCAGTTTCTTCTGCTGTCCGTAAGCGATCACCACCACCTCGTCCAGCGCCTTCTGGTCGGGTTGCATGCTGACGCTTAGCGTTTTCCCGTCGACCTTAAGCGTCTGCGTCTGGTAACCCATGTAGGAAATCTCCAGAGTCTGGCCCCGTTCCACCGACGGAAGGCTGAAATGGCCGTTAAGGTCCGTAATGGTACCGCCGTTTCCAGGCCGCACCTTGACAGTCGCACCGATAAGGGGTTCCCCCGTCTCGTCGCACACCGTCCCCTCCACAGAACTCTGGGCAAACACGACATTAGGCAGCAGCAGCAATACCGCCAGCATGCCTAACAAATAACTTTTCGTAGTCTTCTTCATCTGTTCATGTTTTAATAAGGTATAGTTAAACAATTCTATAATTTTACGATTTTACAATTTCACAATTTTACAATTTTATAATTTAAGTTTCGGGAGTTATAAAATGAAGTTAAATAGGAAGTTAAGCCAGCTTAGCTGGCTGGGAGTTAAGCACTGCGTGCTGGACAATACATTGGGCCCTCAAAGCTATCGTCCTGTGCGTAGCACATAACTTCCACGAGCATAGCGAGTTTACTTCCATTTTTACTTCCTGTTTTACTTCTTCGGCAAAGCCTCAGGCGGAGGCGGAGCCTAAAGTTTAGTTTTTATTATATCGGTTCTTTTTCATGGCAAAGTTAAGCTTTTTTTCGGGAACAACAATAGTTTTTCAATTTTTTTCATTAATATTTTTATTCGATGATACATTCATGATAAAGTTTCGGCCCCGCCTGCACCCCCGAGGCTTCAGCCGAAGAATATGACAGCAACGGAAATAAACGCACAAAGGGACAGCAAGCGCATCGGCTTTTAATACATGGATTCAAGCCATATTTAGCGGACACTAACAATTATCTTTGTCATTTCAGCCCTTTACAATATGTCATATATTTGGCCGAATCGCTTCCTTTCTGCTATTTTTGCACACTATAGAAAAGGGCGAAAAAAGGCATGAAAAACGCCTGATTTGCCGACGCGGCACGTCGTGTTTTCCAACGCCGCACGCGGAGATTGTCATCGCCGCACGCGGCGTTTGATTTTTCGCCTGCAGAAATCCACCGACTTCGCACGCCGGAAAGTGTGCAAAAACGTGCAAAATCGGTCAATTTTGCCAAGTGGAGTTTGCAATCATGAATTGTGAATTGAGAATTATGAATTGTAACATGCTGAGTATCAGTACGTGTCGATTTTAAGCGCGTCATATCGCAAAAGGGTACAAAAATGCCGCCGAGAGCATTTCAAGCGATCCTCGCGGGTTTGCCCAAAATTGAAATGTAAGCAAAATCGCCAGAAGAACGACACTTTGTCAAAGAGAGGCAAAACCATCATGGTTGCTTTTCTCTCGCAAAGACTCTCCCACCTTAAATAAAAAAAACAAGCACTATTATTTGTCGTTTGCTATAAAAACACTAACTTTGCAGCAGAAACAGACATTTCCAGCTTATGAGCACAGAGGCAATGACACAAAAAATAGCCGAGTATTTCAAGACGCAGCCCGTCCTGAAAGCTTGGCTCTTTGGTTCCTATTCGCGCGGCGAAGAGAGGCCTGACAGCGATGTGGACATCCTGGTCGTTTTGGATTACAGCCAGCCAATTGGCTTGCGTTTCTTTGGAATGTACGAAGATCTCAAGGCTTTGTTAGGACGAAATGTAGAGATTTGGTTTCCGAGCGGACACTTGCTCCATTTGCTCGTAATAGTGTAGAACGGGATAAGAAACTTGTCTATGAGAGAGCCAATTAGAGACCGCGAGCGGTTAGAGCACATTAATGCTGCCATTGATCGCATTCTTCGTTATACGTCTGATAAGTCATACGAGGATTTGGTGGCTGATGATATGATGTATTATGCAGTCGTGAAAAACATAGAGATCATTGGAGAGGCTGCCAATATGCTGACTCAGCAGTTCCAACAACTTCACCCTGAAACACCCTGGAAGATGGTAAAGGGAATGAGGAACTACATAGTTCATGAGTACTTCCAGATAGACGACATCGTTGTATGGGACGTTATCAAGAATAATCTCCCTGAACTTCGTGAGCAAGTAACCCGTTATCTCTCCGAAACCAACTGGGAAGAATGGGAACAACAATAATAAAGTTCAATAATCCTCCGCGACTACAATCGCGCCTTCTTCGGCTAAAGCCTCAGGCGCAGGCGGAAGGTGCTAAAGCATCCAAGAATGTTCAATGAAACATGAAAAAAGCTATCCTATCTAAGCGTTTCCTGCATGGTGTTTTGCTGACACTTGCGTTTTGTCTGTTCCCCGTTTTGCCCGCCTTTGCACAAGGGGACATAGTGGATCGCCTCGACAAAGCACTTGGTGTTACCCTGCCCAGCGAATACAAGAGCAAGCTGAAGACCTTCGTCCAGTCGAGCAGAATCTTTAAGGATAAGGATGCCTCTGAACTTACCGAACAGTTCATCAAGGACGAGATGAAGAAAGATTGGGGCATCAGCAAGCAAAGCCAGTTGCTTTTTATATGGACGGCCATAAATGAAAAGATAAATGGAGAATACCTCTATGACGGTTCGGACGGTAACGAAAAAAGACTTGAAGAAGTAGACAAAGTAATGGAAACCTTTGAAGATTGCGGCAAAAGATATGAAACCGCCTTTAGAGCACGTATGAAAGAGATTTCGGCTGAGGCAGAACAAAGGTCGGCTGAAGCAGAGAAACGTATTACTGAGGCACAGCAAAGGTCGGCTGAGGCAGTTCAATCTACGAATGCGATGACACATTACGGATTATATCAGATGATATCTGTTTATAAACATCGACACGTCGCCACAGAATCCGAAATAAAGCAGATGAAAGAGTTTGGAAAACATTATATTCAGAATTGCGAGAAATTCAACATTGACTATCGTACCTTACTTCCTCTTGAGGTTCAAAAGTTTTATGACATTCAGCCCACAAAACAAAACAACCTTACATGCAAACAGGCAACGGCTCAAATACTAACCTGTACTCTAAAGGAATTAGCAAAACTCTATAACCTTTATCAGCAAGCTCCTAAAGCCGAACGTAAAATAGATAAGGTCAATTCCATAATTGATAATTGCAAAGAGAATAATCTCGACTACAAAGCTGTCCTGCTGAAGGAACTGGGCAGCAAGCAGAAGGTGGAGGATTTGCTGAAACTCTTCGGCGCGGAGTAATCTTTTAACAACACATATAACGAAAAAGGCCTGGGGCAATTGCCTCAGGCCTTATCGTTTAGGAACTACTCTCTAATCTCTATTCCCTTAGTTTGCCAACGACACACGAGTTGCCTATATCAGGATAAGTCGGAATCCTGGGGCAGCTCGATCAGAGATTATAAAACCACTTATTTACACTTTTCGACCCTGACGATTTGTTTCTTTGGGAAAGTTTGCTTACTTTTGCAGCGGAATTGCTGATGTTTGATGTATGATGTATGATGTATGATGTTTAATTTTATAATTTTATTTATTATGGGGGGGCTTTTGCGGCTGGAAGGTGCGGGCTTCCCTGAAAAGGCAACCGAGATAAGGGGGAATGTCGTGACGATTCGTCCAAAGGACGGGCAGGCCAGGGTGGTGCGCCTGGAGGTGGTGAACGACAATATAATCCGCGTCCGTGCGACGTCGGATGAGCGTCTCCCCGTGAAACCCGCTTCGCTGATTATCGTCCCTCAGGCCGCTCCTGCCAGGAATTCTTATTCCGTGAGCGAACGGGACGGGACGGTGGAGGTGGCGACAGGGAAGGTGAGGGCTGTCGTTTCGAAGGATAACGGGGGGATTGCATTCTTCGACGCTGCCGGCAGGCTGCTGCTGAATGAGGCGAAGGAGGGCAAACGGTTCAGGAACTTCACGGTCCCGGAAAGGGAATACGGCCTGAAGGGCGGCCCTGCCGTCACCGAGGAGATGAAGCATGGCTTGACCTGGCAGATGGAGTTCGACTCGCCCGACGACGAGGCTTTCTACGGGCTCGGTCAGCACCAGTCGGAGGAGTTCAACATGAAGGGCAAGAACGAGGATTTGTTCCAATACAATACGAAGGTTTCTGTTCCCTTTGTCCTTTCGGGCAGGAACTACGGCATCCTCTGGGACTCCTACAGCTATTGCCGCTTCGGCAATCCTAATGATTACCTGCAGTTGAACCGTGCTTTCAAACTCTACGACAAACAGGGGCGGGAAGGCCATCTGTCGGGCACGTATATGGATAAGGAGGGCAGGCAGACCTGTCGCGACGAGGATTCCATTTACTATGAATATGCTTTTCCTGCTACTTCGGAGATTGCCTCGGGGACTGAAAACGGTGGTCTCAGGAACTTGCCGAAGGGCTTCGACCTGCAAGGTGCCAGCGTGACTTACGAGGGATTCATCGAGGCTCCGCAAAGCCAGCTTTACCAATTCATTCTTTACTATGCCGGCTATGTGAAGGTATATATCGACGGGAAGGAGGTGGTGCCTGAGCGTTGGCGCACGGCATGGAATCCCAACAGCTATAAGTTCAGCACGGAACTTGTGAAGGGCAAACAAACCCGGCTTCGAATCGAGTGGCTGCCCGACGGCGGGGAGTCGTACCTGGGGCTGCGAGTGGCCGAGCCTCGTACTGCCAAGCAGCGCGGACAGCTCTCCATCTGGTGCGAGATGGCTAAGGATATGGACTACTATTTTATAGCAGGACAAAACCTTGACGAGGTAATCTCGGGCTACCGCACGCTGACGGGACGTGCCTCGCTCTATCCGAAGTGGGCGCTTGGCTTTTGGCAGAGCCGTGAGCGCTATAAGTCATCGCAGGAGGTGGTGGAGACGATGGCCGAGTTCCGCAGGCGTCACATCCCTATTGACAATATCGTACAGGATTGGAACTACTGGAAGCTCGATTCCTGGGGCAGCCATCAGTTTGAAAGCAGCCGCTTTCCCAATCCCGGAGCCATGCTCGACAGCATTCATCAGATGCACGGACGCTTCATGATTTCCGTATGGCCTAAATTCTACGACACCACGGCCAACTACAAGGAACTTGACAGGAACGGTTGGATGTACCGTCAGGCCGTGAAGGACGACATCCACGATTGGTTGGGCTTCCGTGGCTCTTTCTATGACGCCTATGATGTTGGGGCACGTAAGGTATTTTGGCGACAAATAGACGAAAATCTCTATTCCAAATATAACCACGACGGCATGGCCGGTATTGATGCCTGGTGGATGGATGCGTCGGAGCCCAACATCAGGGACTGTACGCCCATGTGGTATCGCAAAGCCCTCTGCGGCCCCACGGCTCTCGGCACTTCTACGGAGTATTTCAATGCCTATTCCATAGTCAATGCCGATGCCATCTACAACGGCCAGCGCGGCGTATGGAAGGGCAAGCAGGACGAGCCCCGTGTTTTCTTGCTGACACGCAGCGGCTTTGCAGGCGAACAGCGTTTCTCCACAGCCACATGGAGCGGCGACATTGGTACTCGCTGGGAGGATATGCGAGCTCAAATGACGGCTGGCCTGAATTACTCGATGTCGGGCATTCCCTTCTGGGGCATGGATCAGGGCGGTTTCTGTGTGGAGAACCGCTATGTGGCTGCCCAGCAAATATTTGACAATACAGGAATCGAAAACGAGGACTTGAAGGAATGGCGCGAATTGCAGACGCGCTGGAGCCAGTTTGGCGCGTTCATCCCGCTTTTCCGCAGTCATGGCCAGTGGCCGACCCGCGAGATTTGGAACATCGCTCCTGACGAGCATCCTGCCTACAAGTCGTTTGTCTATTACGATAAGTTACGCTATCGCCTGATGCCCTACATGTACTCGCTTGCAGGTTGGGTTCATTTCAAGGACTATACCTTGATGCGTGCCTTGGTGATGGATTTTGGGGGCGATAAACAGGTGGAGAATATCGGCAACCAATGGATGTTCGGCCCTGCGTTGATGGCTTGTCCAGTAGGCTATTACAAGGCCCGCAGCCGCACCGTCTATTTCCCAAAGCAAGGCGGCTGGTACAATCTCTATACCAATGAATTTATCGAAGGAGGTCAGATACTTGCGGTCGATGCCCCATACGAGCAGATACCCGTCTTCGTCCGCGAGGGAGCCATCATCCCATTTGGTCCCGAGATGGAATGGAGCGACGAGAAGCCGGCAGAGCTAATCAACCTCTATGTTTACGCAGGACAGAACGGCGAGTTCCAACTCTACGAGGACGAGGGAACGAACTACAACTACGAAAAGGGCAAATATGCTACTATTGATATCATTTATGATGACGCAACACGTACAGTAATCCTTGGCGCCCGAAAAGGCCAGTTCCGCGGTATGTTGGAGCAGCGCCGTTTCAATATCATTCTCATTACCAAAGAAAACCCGCAACCCCTGAATCTCCAAAACCCGAAGGGCAAGATGGTACAATACGACGGCAAAGCCATCAGCGTCCAGCTTTAGTTAATAATCAATCACTTACCGACGCAGAAGTTACTATCTGCAAATATAAGTGACTGATAATCAGCGTAAATGTCTTTGTTTTAGGGCAACTAAAGTGACTCCGAGGGACGGTGGGGGGACGCAAAATAGGCAAAAATCTGCAAATATGACTGCCTTCAAAAAAAGAAAATGCAAACATCTGCAAAATCGATTTTCCAGTTCTTTGCACGTTTACACTTTTTAACGCAGATTTTTGCAC
>JAGCTA010000052.1 GCA_017963875.1 Victivallales bacterium
CAGCAGGACAAGCAGGAGCAGCAGACGCCTAAGCAGGAGCAGAAGGTTGCTCAGCAAGACAAGCAAGAAAAAGTTGTACAGCAGGACAAGCAAGAGCAAATCGCTCAGCAAGACAAGCAGGAGCAGCAGATGCCTAAACAGGAGCAGAAGGTTGCTCAGCAGGGCAAGCAAGAGCAAATTGCTCAGCAGGACAAGCAGGAGCAGCAGACGCCTAAACAGGAGCAGAAGGTTGCTCAGCAGGACAAGAAGGAACCTCTAAAGAAAGAAGACGTCCAGCAACAGACCATTGCCCAGAATAACCCAACGGACAAAAATATCCTGCCTCCTGGGAAGATTTTCCTCTTTGGAGAAGATAATACGGGAACACAGCAAATCCTCTCGGTGGTGAAATCATCTCTACCTGGTAAAACCGTTACTCTTGAAAAGGCGGGTATTTCCTCAAAGGCAATTGGACAAATATCTGGTCTCCAAGCACAAAAACCAGACTTGATTCTTGTCGCTGTCACCTCGCGTTATTCAAGCATGTCCTTGACAAACTTTGAATCAAAGGTCAATGAACTTCTCGATCAATTGATCTCCAGAGGCACAAATTTCATCTTTGTCCTCGAACCAACCGCTGGACGCAATTCGCGTTTCTGCAACGGAAACGACGTTGTCCGCGAAGCATGCACACGCCGTGGTCGCGACTGGCTGGATTGCCAAACTGAAATCAATATCGACCCCGAGATCCTGCTTCAGAAATAAGAAGAGGAATGTGTTCCTTCAGAGAAGGGAATTTAGCCTATCCTTCTGAACAGAGCATATCGAAAATGACAAAAATGTAATCGTTTTTGTTGTTTGAACAAGTTTTGTCTTTGGATATAATAATTGTGTGGTTATAATTCTTCCATGGTCAGATAATCAAAAGGCCACCAATTAATCAGATTCACCGCAGAAAACACAGTCATGTGCTTCGATCCCATCATTCCCTTGCGCCATTCCAATGTCACGGAAGCAGATATTAGAGAAATCCACAAGAAATATGGATTTCGCCGTTTTTTTCTGAATTTTCCAACGCCAAGACGCATGTTCGAACTTGATGAGCAGGCATTCCTAAATTTTGCACAGAATGTGCTGGAATTGAAGCAAAACATGAAGGATATTGATGTGGAACTCAATTGGTGGTGCGCTCCCTCAATAAACTGCGGCGAAGGGCACCCTTTCCAACACATCGTAAACTATGACGGAAAGGAAAGTCCCGTCGCCTACTGTCCACTCGATCCTGAATTCCGCCAGGCTTTTGCAACACGCATTTCCTCTGCAGCCAGAATAGCGCAGTTCCCCATCATTCAATTCGAGGATGACTTTGAGTTGAGCAATCATCCAGGCATCACCTTCGGATGCTTCTGTCCGCTACACATGCTGGAATTTAATAATGCCACAAACAAAGAATTCTCCCGCGAAGAATTGGTTAGTATGTTTAGGGAAAACAAGTATGAAGACAGTCATTTCCTGAAACTCTTCAACCAACTGCGGGCAAAAAGCCTCGCTCTTCTAGCCACCGATATCCGCAAGGCATTGGACGCTGTTTCGCCAAATACACGGTTATGTCTTTGCGAACCAGGAACATCAGATTATGACGGTGACATCACCATGACAGTTGCGCCTGCCTTAGCAGGCACAAGACACCGTCCGCTCATCCGCGTCTATGGATCCTCATACTTTTTCCGAGACTCACCACAAGAACTCCCCTGGATGCTGGCTCACGCCATGTTCACAGTAGAACGCACCCCAAAAGAGTGGGAACTCATGCACGAATCCGACACGATTCCACATTCACGATTCTTCATGTCGGATACCTTTCTTGGTGCCCTCATGGCAAACGCCTTCAGCATCGGTCTCGTCAACTCCCTTCTCTATGCCTGCCAATACATAGATTATCCATTCGAAGATGATGGATATCTCCGAATGGCCAGCGAAAACCGTCTCTTCTTCAATGGAATCATTTCCTCCAATCATGAAGGAACATTGGACGGAATACGCATTCTTCACACAACTGACGCGACCTCCTTGCCACGGCTTTCGCCACGAGGAGGCAATGTCCTTGGTGACACGGCTTGGATACTGGCAAGGCTTGGATTCCCTTTCTCCACAAAACATGGGTCCCCAGTCCTTCTGACAGGAGAAGTCGCTTCCTCCCTTGATGATAGCGAAATCAAAGACCTACTTAATGGAGCCTTGCTACTTGACGCAACGGCTGCGGAAGTGCTGGACAAACGCGGCTTCGCCGAATACATCGGAGTGCATGTCAAGCCTCAGCCTCCATTCCATTTTGTTTATGAGACCATGGCGGATATCCCTGACTTCTCCAAACTCAAAGGAAGGAAGGTATATAACTTCGCCGAAGAGAAAGCCCCTGACGATAGATCGTCTTTCAGATTGCTGAAACCTTTTCAAGACGCAGAAGTCCTCAGCCACTATATCACTGATAAAGACGAATGCCTCCAGCCTGGCATGTGCCGTTTTGTCAACAAGATGGGTGGACGCATCGGCGTCTTGGCCAGTTCCTTCAAGGACAACGTCTCGCCCAATCTTCTCTGCAACCGCAAAAAGCAGATGTTGAAAATACTCGTCGAATGGCTACGAGAAAAGCCTCTGCCAGCCTTTGTGCTCGATGCCCCAAACACATGGATTCTGGTCAGAAGAGCACCTGAGATGGCTATTCTCACCGTGACATCTTTGACCCTCAGCCGACTTGAGAATATCGGTATTGCCTTGTCACCTGAACTGACAGGCGAAGTTGAAGAACTAGGAAAGGACGGTCTATGGCACACATGCGACGCCGTGCTCTCCAAAGGAATTCTTCTTTTGCCCAATTTGAGTACGATGCAGCCACGCGTCTTTAGAATTCACCAATAAAAACAAGCCATAGTCTGATAACCTTAACGGAGGAAAAAGATGACAATCGAAAGGAACGCTAAGAAGAATGCTGGTCAATTTGTCAGAAGAGTCGATCCCATTGCCCCTGTGTCATTGAACAATGACACCTACACGCCTGAATTTCTGCGCATGATACGCGAACGGTTCGGCATCCGCCGTTTTGCCATGTTTGGGTATGGCCCCAAGCCTGGCCTCCCGCTCAATGGCTATCCATCGCTCGAGGATTTCAAATGGGCAGGAGAAAAACTCCTTAGATATAAAAAGGAACTGGCCGATACGGACATTGAAATCATCTGGTGGTGCCATCCAACAATCAAGGTTGGTTTGAACGTCCCGTATCAGCATATCGTGAACTATGACGGAACAGTCTCCAACTTTGGGCTTTGCCCATTGGATCCACGTGTTCGCAAGGACCTTGCCGAACGGATCGCCTGCGTGGCAAAAATCGCCGATTTGTCTCTTGTGATGATTGAAGACGACTATGAACTAAGCAATCATCCAGGCGTGACCTTCGGCTGCTTCTGCCCACTGCATCTGGCGGCCTTTTCCAAAAAGGCAGGAAGGGAATACACACGCGAGGAACTTGTCGCCATGTTCAAAGAGGATAAAAGGGAAACAAAGGAACTCCGCAAACTTTTTTGGGATACATCCAGGGAATCGCTTTGCCAGATGGCGGCGGAAATACGCGCGGAAGTGGACAAAGTCTCGCCGTCCATCCGCATAGGTGTCTGCGAGCCAGGAACGACCGATTATGACGGCTATATCACCATTGACGAATCCAGAGCGTTTTCTGGCCCGAATACACGGCCATTGGTGCGTGTTTACGGGACGCAGTACAGTTGCACCGACTCTCCGCAATACCTTCCAGGAACCATGGGGCATACGATGTATACGGCAGAGCGTCTTCCAGAAGATTTCGAATGGATGCACGAGACCGATACATACCCTGGCACTACGTTCTATATGTCTGCCGCGTTTATGGAAACAGAAATCAACGGGGCATTGGCAATGGGCGCGGACAATACGTATTTCTATGGAATTCAAGGAGCCGATGACGACGATTTCGCGCATTTCGAGATGTACGCCAGAAATGCCAAGCGATTTGAGGCGTTGCGCGAAGCCGCCTGTTCAAGAAGCGGACATTTTGACGGCTGTCGTGTCATCCACTCACCGCTGACAATGTCCCTCAAGAAAATGAAGAACGAAAAGATCACTTGGTTTCAAGACATTTGTGCCATGCTTGCTCGCCTTGGAATCCCATATTCCACGCGATATGGCTCTCCTGCAATCCTTGTGGGAGACGAGGCGGAGGCACTTTCCGACAATGAAGTCCTTGAATTGCTCAAAGGCGGTCTGCTTTTGGATTTCCCCGCCGCTGAAATCCTTGAACAACGCGGCTTTAGCGACCTGATAGGAGTCACAACAGAGCGATTAACAAAATATGCCTTCAACGGCGAAAACCTTGCCGACGGCATCCCTGAGTTCGCGGACATCACCAGACGCAAAATGAGAAACGGAGCATACGACCCTGCAGGAACGGAAGGGGCATACCTAGGCAAACCAATGCCGATACCAGGAGCCGAAGTGCTTACATGGTACTGCAAATACGGGGAGCCTGTCCAGCCAGGCATGGTACGATTCACCAATCGTCTTGGTGGACGTGTTTGTGTCATCGCCTGCTCCCTTTCAGGAAACCTTTCCTCCAATCTTCTCAACTATCGCAAGCAGAGAGTGCTACGAATTGTGTTCAACTGGCTCCGTGGTTCTAAACTGCCTGCTGCGGTAGAAGGCTCAAATACGTGGCTCCTTGTCCGCAATACGCCTTCAGGGACGCTTTTCTGCGTAACGGCCCTCGGTGCGGACGGCCGCAAGGACGTGACACTTGTCATCGACGAAAAATACAACTCATCAGATTTCGAGGAGTTGGACGATGAAGGACAGTGGCATCCTGCTGACATTGAACGCCTCGCTGATGATCGATTGGTTTTGAAGGGCGATTTCAAGAATCTGCGGATGCGCGTCTTCCGTGCTAAATAAGCAGACAAGACGAGCCATAGACCCATTTCATCTGACTCCGTGACGTTTTTCAAAGCGTTACGGAGTCAATTCTTCATCGGACAATTCCTTTCCCTTGTTCATCTTTCGCCATTGCAGGGGAGACAATCCAGTTTTTGCCTTGAAGAAACGGCTGAAACTGAAAACGGAATCATAGCCGCAAATCGTACTGATTTCACTGATGCTCTGCTGTGTGTATTTGAGGCTGTATTGTGCATTTTCCAATTTGAGTTTTTGAAGATACTTTCCAAGTGAAATGCCGTTTTCCTTTCTGAAGCGAAGCCTCAAGTTGCTTTCAGACATTTTCAGATGTGCAGAGATGCTTTTTATGTTTTCCCTGATATAACTTCTCAGTTCAGACGTGGAATCCACCATGGCTTTCAGTTCTTTTGAGGAATCATTCGCTTCTGTGGAATCATTCGTTTCCTCAAGTGGTTCACCTTTTATCATTTTGCAGAGGCGGTATATCTCAAAAGCGCATTCCATTGTGTCTTGCCGATGAAAGGCATGAAGAATACGAGAAATGGTTCTCAAGCAACTTGTATTGATTTCTGAATAATTCTTGCTGGGAAAGTAGTCCTGCGTGGTTGATAATTCAAAGGCAATATGAAGTCGTCTGCACCGTCCATTAATCGCTTTAATGGAATGCGCCGCAAATGGTTGTTGTGTAACGGCCATGCCAGGAAGGACCTTCTGCGGAATACCGTTCATCACGTATATCAGCGGGTCAAAAGGAATGACGATGCAGTAGCGTCTGTGCTGGTACTGGGGACTCTCGAAATTGTGGAAAAAACAGAGAATATTGTTGGGCAGTTCAAATTGTCTGGAACGTTGCAGACCAAGGTAATAGTTGGTAGGCGGCAGTGTCTTTTCAGCCTGTGTAAACACTGAATTGAAAAGTCTCTCTTTTGTCTTGCTGTTCATGGCAATTGCTGTGGATGAAATTCATTTCATCGATGTATTTAATCAGAAATGATAAAAATATAATCGGTTTTGTTTCTTGTACAAGTTTTCGATTTGGATATAATAAATGTGTAATTATTTTTTATTTTCAATAAACCTTATAAACTGGAATGACCGACAATGAACAGAAAAAGATTTACACTGATTGAACTGCTTGTGGTTATCGCCATCATTGCCATTCTTGCCGCAATGCTTTTGCCAGCACTATCCAAGGCACGTGATAAGGCACGTGAAATCTCCTGCGTCAACAACTTGAAGCAAATAGGCGTGTATATCCAGATGTACGGCCATGACAACAGGGATACCGTGCCTGGCTACAATGCGGGCAAGATGTACTTCCCTGACTCAAACTCACTATGGCCATGGAGCACCGTCCTCTGGCAGGGTGGCTATGTAGAAACGAGTTACCACAACGAGGGGCGAATCTTCCCCTCAACATTCTGCTGCCCGAAAGTCACGGCGAACCCGACATCAGACCGCATCGTCAGACACGGCAGCCGAGTTAGTTCTCTGTACACATACGGTGTCGTGATGAGGCTGAAATGGTACAAGGAATACAATCTAAGCACATTCTATCCAGGCGAGAAGGGGCTCAACCTGAACAGCCAGCCATTCTACAAAAAACCATCGACGTTCACCTACATGCTCGAAGCCTGCAATGTCTATAGTGGAGGTGGATATCCATGGTACTGCTGGGCAAGCGACAACGACATAACGAACAGTTCCGTCTGGAATGCGCACAAAGGCAAATGCAACGTGCAATTCCTGGACGGCCATGTCCAAGGGATGCGAAAGGGTGAACTGATTTTCATCAACGGCATGTCGAGTTTTGTTGATTTGTATTGAGGCTTCATAAGGACAAACATCCATGAAAATCCATCTTTTCCTTTTGGCAACCGCCTGTACCGCATTGGCCTTCGACTGGACTGGATACACTCTGAAAGAGGAAAAACTTCCACCTGTCTCAATTGTCAACGGCAATTTCGAGAACGGGAGCGAAGGCTGGCGCCTCGCAGATGAACACAAGGTAGTCCGTGGCGAAGGAATCAACCTCTCCAGCGGACTTGTCATCGAACGGACAGACCCGAACCGCTATAATCTCTGCACTCAAAGCGCGAAAGGCTGCGTTCCTGGGTACCGATACAACATCAGCGCGCGTGTTCGCTGCGAAAATGTCAAAGGCGGCAAGTTGGGGGCGACCATCGGCATTGAGCATTTTGACACAGAGGGCAAGTTCATCTCGCTTTCTGGAACCTATCTTACAGGACTGAGCGGAACACAGGACTGGACGGAACTGAACATCCGCAGTCATGTCATCCCAAGAAACGCGGGGCGCTCTGTCGTCATCCTGTACCTTGGGGAAAAGACTACAGGAAAGGCCTATTATGACGAAGTCAATATCTGGCCAGATGTGCCGTCATGGTCCATCTATTATCCACAGACAACGCAAGGTTTTCTGCCTACGGGTATCCCGCTGGAAGCGCGAATCACCTCCAGCGACGGTGGCGTCCCTGCCGCGAATTTGAAGGCGGCGGTGTCATTCCAAGGTGGCGAAGACCTGGTCGCCGCCATCGCCGAAGGAAAGGCGATATTCCCGCAGGCCGCCTCCTGGAGTGGAAAGGGCATCCTGCGCATCCGCATTTTCGATGAAGTAGCCAAGGCAATTCTTGCCGAGCAAACGACAGACCTGAAAGTTGGCGTCGAAATGCCGTCCGTCTGCTTCGACAGCCGTGGAAGGACACTCGTCAACGGCAAGAAATTCATGCTCATCGGACTCTATGGCAACATCAGCAACAAACGGACCGTCGATATTATCCACGACGCGGGCTTCAATGCCATCATGCCTTACAACACGGTTCACATGGGACTGGAGTACACGCGCGGTTATGAAGGCCATCTCTCCGCGATGGACTACTGCCAGAAGAAAGACATCAAGGTCATCCTATCCTTCAAGGGCGTCTATTCATGGGGCGACCCATGGGTGAAAACGCACGGGTTGCTCGGCGAGTTCAATCCTGACAAAATCGTCGAAAACGTCGTGACGCGTCTGCGCAACCACCCTGCTCTGCTGGCATACTACACTGCTGACGAGGTCTCGCCAGTCCACGTTCCCGACCTGACGGCTCGTTACCGTCAGTTGCATGAACTGGATCCCAACCATCCCGTGTATCAGGTCCATTCACTGGGCTACAATACCAATTCATTCATTCCATACGGTCCATCCTGCGATGTCATCGGCTTGGATTACTATCCTTTCAACAATCCAGACAAATCCGACATGACCAAAATGGAAGTGAAACTTGAAGAGGCGAAAAAAAGCAGCCTGCCGCAGTGGTTTGTCCCTCAAGCGTTCAACTGGCGAAGATACAACGAGAAGCGAACCGATTCAGCATTCCCGTCATTGGATGAATACCGTGCGCAAATTCTTCAAGCCGCTGGCTGTGGCATGAAGGGCTTCCTCTTCTACGTCTATCAGCCATTGGTCATGCCCGATCCCGTCCTTGACGGCGATGCGGAATCCATGAAAAAGACCATGATGGACGGCAATGCACTCCTCCGTGACATGGAGCCGTTCATCATGTCGGATTCCGAGCCAATCAAGTATCCCATCAACGTGACTTCTGGAAAAGTCGCCGCATGGAAATTCACTGATGACGCGGGAAATGTTCGTATTGCGGTCGTCTCCCTAATTCCTGGTGACAATATCGCCGAACTGGATATTCCCGCAGGCATGGTTCCTTTATGGGGCAATGCAAAACTCGAAGGCAACAAGGCTCGCTTTGAAAAAAAGAACATCGGCTGCGAATTGTTCATTGCGCCTAAACAGACAAAAGAAAATAACTGATGGCAGAATTAAGAATCAACCAAACACCGCTATATGCGCTTTCCCCCTATCTTTTCATGCAATTCGCCGAGCCATTGGGAACGGCGGATTCTTCCATAGACGCCGCCTGGGATTTTGCCAAAGACTGCTGGCAGCCCAAAGCGCTGGAGATGGTTCGGCGACTCGCCCCGCCGATGCTCCGCTGGGGTGGGTGCTTCGCGTCCTACTACCACTGGCGCGAAGCCGTCGGCCCGATGGCAGAACGAATCCCCATGCACAACATCTGTTGGGATGGTGTGTTTCTCAACCATGTCGGAACCGCAGAACTTGTGGAACTGGCCAAAGTCGCAAATGCCGAACTGCTGTTCTGCGTCAACTTTGAATCAGAAGGCTCGGAACACTGGGGACACGCGATTCCAGGCGACGACAGACGCGGGAATGCCGCAGAGGCCGCCGACTGGGTGCGCTATTGCAACGATCCCGATAATGCCTTGCGCAAAAAACATGGCCATGAAGCGCCCTATAATATCCGCTATTGGCAAATCGGCAATGAGACGGGTTATGACGAGGGTAATTTCAATCGCTTTCAGAACGCCGCGAAAGCCCCTGAATTCATCAAGGCGATGCGCGCCGCAGACCCACGTCTGAAACTGATTGTCTGGGGAGACGGACCGAATCAGGAGTGGCAGCAACGCTATCAGGCGGGTATGAACAGCGACTGGGCGGAAAGCATCTGCGAGGCAGTCGGCGATACAGCGGAAATGGTTGCCTTTCATAACCATTTTGGCCTTGGAGAGAAATACCATGCGCTCCATGAACTCAATTACTTGAAGGATGCTGACTTGACTTGGCAGAAAATCATGGAGGCGACTGGCGATTTCGAGGACCGCATCCGCTACATGGAACAGTCCGTCGCTCCGTATGGAAAAAAACTCGCCATGACGGAATCGCATTTTGTTCTCGCTGGCCGCCATCGCGGCGATTTGCTATCCACCTGGTATGCAGGCGTTGCTTATGCACGCTGCGCCAACATCCTTCAACGTCATGGAAACGTGATGGAAATCGCCACGCTGGCTGACTTCATGGGCAATCGCTGGCAGAACAATGCTATCATGCTTCCGACACCGATGTGGACTGCCGATCCCGCCTACTTTCTCCCTGCGGGAACCATCATGGGGCTATACAGCCATCACATCGGTCAGCAAGCGCTCGCCGTCCAGGCCCCTGACGGCGTGGATGCCGCCGCCAGCCGAACTGGAAATACCGTCTTCCTGCATCTTGTAAATTTGGACAGGACAAAAGCGAAACGCATTGATTTCAACGTCTTCGGGACGGATAAGACCCCTTTGAGAATCCTTCAAATCTGCGCCGATCCTACGGACACGGTCTATGACACATGCCCAGATATCTTCGAGCCAAAGGATGTCGCACCGTCTGGAACATCCTACACACTGCCCGCCGCTGGCGTCGCTGTAGTTGAATTTCAGATCTGAAGAATTATA
>JAGCTA010000384.1 GCA_017963875.1 Victivallales bacterium
AAAATATTATTCAAGGTTTGTAACGCATATTATTAGTTGATTCTATTCCCAATGAGTGTCCGTAATTGCTCATGTCAAGGAGGCTCCGCCAAGACCCCAAAGGGGTCAAATATCAGTTAACCCCAGGTTGAGCGAAGCGAAACCTGGGGAACGAAATCCTCTGCAGGATAACGACCTCAAGAGGTCGAACCTACCCCCTGGGGAATAGAGCGTATCAGTTATAATCCTAGCGATTTATTTGCGTGTTTTTGCGTTAATTTGAATACATTTTCATAAGAATGTCACTTGTGATTTAAATTATAATTGGTACAATAAAGGTGTGTCATAGTAAATTGGTTTATAATGTCGAATCACATTAAACAGGAGTTCAGGCTTATGACGGGAATGGGACGAATCATGCGACTTGTGGCAGTCTGCTGCTGTGGTATGTTGTATGCTGTATCGCCGCTAGGCGTGTCAGTCTCAAAGAACGCGAGTGAACTGGACAATTATGCGGCAAGCGAGTTGGTAAGTTACCTGAGCAAAATCACAGGCGAGACCTTCACGATGGTGCCAGAAGAGGAAGGCCGTTTTCTCATTGGCTCGGCATTCATGGCAAGTGAAGAACTCAGCAGGGAGGATTTCGCCATCCGCACATCGAACGGTGTCACGCGGATTGGCAGCGGCGCGCCAGATGGCCGAGGAACGCTATATGGCGTCTATGAATACCTTGAACGCTGCGGCGTGCGCTTTTGGACGCCGAAGGAGGAGTTCATACCGCAACTGCCACAGGCGGATTTGCCTGTCGTCAACGACTTGCAACGTCCATCGTTCCCTTTCGAGCGCATGGTCATTGCAGATGGCCAGCGTTACTGGGAAGGAAAGATGAAGCAGACTGGCATGGTCAGCGGATGGTGGACGAAAGGCATGGGAACCAAATACAGCCCGAAATACGGTGCGCTCTATGACTTCCAGCCGTACAACTGGCACACGGAACTGTTCTTCCTGCCGCAGGCAAAATATGCGAAGGACCATCCCGAATGGTATGCGCTAAACAACGGCAAACGAGAAACCGATGTCGGGCGGGCGCATCTCTGTTTCAGCAACGTCGAAATGCGCAAGGCGTTCATCGAGAGCGTCAAAGAATACTTGAAAGACCATTACAAGCCAGGAACCATCCTTGGCGTCACCAAGGAGGATCGCTCGCATGAGTACTGCCATTGCGAGAACTGCCTGCGGGACGATGCGGAGGAGGGACCCGACCACACGGGTTCGTATGTCCGCTTCCTGAACGCCGTCGCAGAAGGTCTTGAAAAAGACTATCCAGATATGATAATCCATGGTGCAGGGCACTCCGTTATCATGACGCACGTACCCCAAAAGACAAAAATCCACAAAAATGTCCTCATGGACGTTGGTTTTTCGGGAATTGACTTGGCTGGTGACTTTACTGCCTACGAGGCGAACGTAAAGTACATCGAGTACGCGAAGCGCTGGAAGGCGATCACGCCTGGCGGACTTGACTGCTGCGACTACGGCTCGACGTTCGACAACTATCTCTTCCCGTTCCCGAACTTCGAGGGACTTACGGGGCGTCTCCGCGCCATGAAGGATATCGGCTTCAAGGGCGTATGCACCATCAACGCGCATACGGGCAACATCGGCGAATTCGCAGAACTGCGCACATACTTCACGCAGAAACTCTACTGGAATTGTAATCTCGACCCGTGGGATATCATCAAGGAGTTCTGCGAAGGCTACTACGGCAAGGGCGGCACGCACATCCATGACTACATCCGCTGGTACTCCGACTATCTCCGCAAGGAGAAGAAGGCCATCTACACGATGGGCCACAACCCCGCGATACTCTACGATGACGCATACGTCGCCAAAGCGAAGGAGTACTTCGCGAAAGCGTACGCGGAATCAGGCTCCGAAGAGCCATTCAAGACACGCCTCGACCGCAGTTACTACGCCATCCTCTTCCTCGATCTGGAGAACCACAACAGGAAGGGGCTGGACACTCCTGAACGGGACGCACTGATTGAGCGGTTCGTCGCGGACTCCAAGCGGTTCAATGTCACGATGCTCAGCGAGCAGATCAAAATCCAGGACTACCTGGCGGAACTGACGCTGAAGGTCGAGACGCCAAGTTTCTGCAGGGGCATCCCGCGCACGGACTGGTTCGTCCATACGGTATCATGCTATCCCTTCTGGGGATGGTGCAAAATCGTCGAAGACGAGACATCAGCCTCGAAGCGCCCAGTCAAGATGGCGACGAACCACGTGGCGTGGTGTGTCTACAAGAAAGCGGAAATCCTGCCAGGCGCGGTCTTGGGCGTCGGCGCATTTGACGTGTATGTTTCTGCCCGCATCGTGCCCGAGGAGGCGGCGAAGCCCGAAGACGATGCATTCAAGTTTGGTTGGAGTGATAATTCGTCGGACAGACAGGAGGGACGAGTCAAGGTTGGCGAACTCAATGACGGTAAATACCACTATGTCAAGGTGGCATCGGACTGTACACCGACCTTGACCGCCACGATCTGGGTCGCGCCGCTCGACAATCCTGCGATTATGAAAACCTTCTATGTGGATCATTTCCTGTTCGTCAGGAAGAAATAGCGAGAAGACATCACGCAGATTCCGAAATGTGTTGCCAACTTGTAAAAAAACTAAATATATGGAGTAGAATCATGTCAGTAATGAAAAGAATAATGCAATTTGCCGCATGCTTCTGCAGCGGACTGCTACTTGCCGTGTCACCACTTGGCGTATCGGTGTCGAAGAACGCCAGCGAACTGGACAAGTTTGCGGCTGAAGAACTTGTGGGCTATCTGAGCAAACTCACGGGAGAGACCTTTGTTATGGTTCCCGAAGAGGAAGGGCGTTTTCTCGTTGGTTCAGCGTTCATGGCTGGCGAACAACTTGGAAAGGAGGACTTTGCGATACGGACAGCGGACGGCGTCACGCGGATTGGCAGCGGCGCGCCAGATGGCCG
>JAGCTA010000385.1 GCA_017963875.1 Victivallales bacterium
CAACTATGGCATGGAGAAGTACGTCCAGCCTGTGCTGTCGGTAGAGCCCGTCAACGAGGAGAAACTATCTTCGGGGCTTCAGGAACTCTATACGAGAATGATTTCCGTAGCGATTAAAAATGCGAAAGAGAAGAGAATTACTGCGGAAGAAACACAACCAGTTGCACAGGAGACAAAAACGGAAACAACAACACAGGCAGGCGCACCTGATGCACAGCCCAGCGGCTTGAAGGCGCAATCTTCAGAGACGGTGGTGGCGCAGCCTGCGAGTGCATCGCCGCAGAGCAGCGGTAAAAATACAAGCGCTGATGATGCTTTGGCTGCGCGAGTTATTGCGGACGCAACTTCCAGAACACAAGATGCTTCGGACGGCGGTAATGAGGGGGAAGCGAAGGGGAGGGCGCGTCCTCTGGGGCTGAATGATCCAGGCATGCCGCCATCCTATGAAGAAGAACTGCCGCCACGGCCTTCTGTCAAGCATTATGTTTGTGACTGGGGCGACCTGCTGATGCCGTCAGACCGCGCATACGTGGAATATCTTGGTAGTAAACTTGACCAACTTACTACGGCTGAATTGGTTCTGGTGACTGTCCCAACGCGTGGCAACATGCCCATCAAGGAGTTTTCAGTCAAGATTGCTAACGGCTGGGGTATTGGAAAAAAGGATAAGAACAATGGCTGTATGCTTCTGGGAATCAGAGACAGGCTGATGAGAATGCAGTCTGGGAAAATCCGAATTGAGGTTGGACGCTATCTGGAGGGGCGGCTCAACGATGCGAAATGCGGGCGGATTCTTGATGATTTGGCGTTGCCGCCGTTCTATCGCGATAATTCCACGAAGGATGAGCAGTCCGCTGGTCTTGTCAGCGCGTATGAATATCTTGCTAAGGAAATCGCGGCTGAATATGGGAAAAGCCTTGGAATAGATATCAACGTTTACAAACTTCCTGAATCGCCGCAGGGTGATTTCACAATCGCGGATATGGGAAAACTCATGACTGAGGAGGATAGGACGGTAATTGAGAGATTGGGCCGTAAACTTCAGGAAAAGACAGGGAAACGGCTGTTTCTCGTCACTTTGCCTGAAGTGAACGGCAATTACGGAATGAATAACGTCTGTCTGGAAATGATGGACTGCTGGAAGGTTCTTCGTGAAGGGAAGAAAGACCATGCTTTGGTTTTAGTCAACACTGGTGTCCTGTTCGATGAAAAGGTCAATCGTATGTATTATGGATTCTGCTGGGGGAGCAATTTGAATAAAGCGATAGATAACAACAACCTCAACAGGCTTTATAAGGAGCTGCTTGCACCATTGAAAAAGCCAGACAAAAAAGACAAGGAACCGAAAACCATTGATAGGCAGGCTTGTTCCCATGCATTTAGGGATTTCTATATCTGTCTGGTACAGGAAATCGCGGGGAATGGCAAATGCAAGGACGGGGCAAAACTGTTGGAATTGCCAGAAGGCACTATCTGTCTTGATGATTTAAAAACAGATGATATTTATATTTACATCGGAATTTATGTGTTCTTTGCGATTATCCTTCTGTTCACATATCCTCCAGTCGGGCTTCTGATGTTGGTTTGGCCTATATTGGTTGTCATGCTCTTGTTCCCGAAGGGGCGCAAGTGGCTGAGGGACGCCTGGAATACTCCTGTGTCTTCCTCAAGAAGAAGTTATCACAGTTCCAGTTATGATCGAGGATATTCACGTTCCTATTCGTCGTCTTCATCGTCTTCGTCATCATCAAGTTATGGTGGCGGCTCTTTTGGAGGAGGCGGTGCGGATAGATGAGCATTTGCAACGAACCATTGGTTATATGAATGTCTGATTACCATGATAATTGTATTTCTTCTAGCCATTATTTTGTTCAATGTCGTTGATTGGTGGTATATTAGGTGCGCTTTTCTGCGGGAACATCCTGGTTGGTCAGGAGTTCTTCTGACATTTTTCATTCTGTTGATCATGATGCCTGTTTGGACACGTTTGTTTTGGACTCCAGAGAACGAGCCGCGCGTTCTGGTTCAATCTGGCTGGACATGGCTTGCCTTGTCTTTCTGGATGTTCAGCGCTTTCCTGATTGTGGCACTTTGGAATTTCATTTCATATTTCCTGTGCATAATTCATAAGTCTTCGGTGATACCAGACATCCCGCCAATGTATGGAACCCTGTTTGCATTTGGATTCGTGGCTTTTGCCGTTGTTTGGGGATTGATAGAAGCATCTGCAATCGAAGTTAAGACAGTGGATATTCCAGTGCCTCGTCTGCCTGAGGGGATGAATGAATACCGAATCGCTTTCTTTTCAGATATTCATATCGGCCCAGCCTGCCCAGAAAGCAGAGTTCGCAAGGCCGTTGAACTTGTCAATGGAATGAAGCCAGACCTGATTCTAAGCGCTGGAGATTTTGTTGACGGTCATGGCGAACGTGAAATGAGGTTGTCGAAGATATTGGCTGAAATGAAGTCGTCCAGTGATGTCAAATTGGGAGTATTCGGAAACCATGATGTCTATTCTGGACTTGATTTCAGCAGAAAATGCCATGATATTGCGGGGTTCACATTGCTTGAAAATGACGTATTTAACGTCAATGACGTGATTTCTGTCTATGGAAAAAATGATCCTGCGACAAGAGTGCCACCCATCGAACCACTTGCTCTCTATCCAGAGGGGAGTTTTCCGATTCTGCTTTATCATCGGCCCGATGTCCCCGTTGCTAATCCACAAGGTTTTCGGCTGCAATGCTCTGGGCACAGCCATGGGGGGCAGATTTTCCCATTCAACTTTCTCGTGCGCATCCAGTATCCTCACAAGGAGGGGCGGCTGATTCACATTGACGGTGGTCCTGATTTGTATGTCTCGCGCGGGACAGGCCTCTGGGGGCCGCCATTCCGCTTTTTGGCACGGCCTGAAATCACGTTGTTCGTGCTGAAGGCAGAAAGAGGGTAAGCACTCACGAAAATAGAGCATCCATTGTGATGGTGTTCTGAATGATACTTGAGTGTTTGTTCTGCTTGGGGCTGAATGTTGTAATCAACGTCGGATGGATGGCGTAGTCAGTCTTCGTTTCTGATTGCAAAATAGATATTTTTCGCCTGATATCAGCCTCGTCATTTGCAGTCATTTCAAAAGGCGTCTCCGTAAACTTCATTTCGCAGACATTGATGATTCTGTCATTACGGACAAGGAGCATGTCAATCTGCGCCTTACTCTCTGTTGCCTTGCTAAACCAAGGCTCTGCATAACAATGAACTCCAGATATTCCAAGGGCTTTTTTTATTTGCTCCAGATGGCTGAAGCAGAGATTCTCGAATGCGAATCCAGCCCATGATCGTATTTTAGAGGTCTGGAAATTGTCCTGCCAGAAATGCGGGTTTCCTGTAAAGTTTTTTTTCAAAAAATGCAAATGAAAGAGAGTGAAGCAATCGGTCAATTTGTATTTCTTCTCCCTTTGCTTTCCTGCAAAGGGAATGTATTCTGTAATGAAATCGCTGTTTTTCAGGGAGTCAATAATCTCAGTCAAATGGCTTCCACTTTCAAAGCCTGCTTTTTCGGCAATTTCGCCTCTGGAAAAGCCAAGGGAGCGAGTGGCCAAAAGAGAAACCACTTTGACATAATCCTGATGGTTCACAAACAGTGAGGCAAACATCCGTTCTAATTCACCTGCCAAAGGAGCATTTTTCTCGAAAAACAATGTATCGACATTTTGAACAAAACTCATTCCCCTCTTTAGACCAGAAAGATAAAAGGGTATTCCGCCAAGAAGCATATATGACTGAATTTGGTCGAAGCGTGATAACTCAATGCCGTATGACTTGTAATAATCCTGACAGTCAGCAAGGCTGAATGGTTCCAAATGCAATTCTCTGGTGATGCGACCGTAGAGGCCACCATGGTTGTTTATGAGTTTGTCCATCATCCAGGATGTCGCGGAACCACAGACGATCAGCATCAAGTCATCCTGAAAGGATCCCCATCCATTCCAGAAGTTTTCCAAAGCGGAGACAAATCCCGAGCGGGGTGTATCAAGCCAAGGCAACTCGTCAATGAAGACAACCTGACGACTTCCATCACGATGCTCTTCCAGAAGTTTTATCAGTGCATGAAACGCTTCAAACCAGTCGCTTAACTCATGGTCCAAATCCAGTCCATAATATCTGAGCGAATATCCGAAATTCTGCAATTGATTTCGCAGAAGATTCGAGGCTTTCAAATCAGAAGCGGATATGCCAGCATGGCTGAAGGCAAATTGATTCTTGAAGAACTGACGAATCAAATAGGTCTTTCCCACACGGCGACGACCGCAGACTGCTACAAACTCCGAACGATTCGAGGTCAATAGACGGGTCAGTTCTTCACATTCACGTTGTCGTCCAATGAGTTTGTCCATCGTTTTTTCTACTCCTTGAATATATTCTGGCTGAATAAATGGTATTTTATTTTGCCAAAATTAATGTTTTTTGTATTGTTTTGGCGAAATAGTATATATCTTATTCTGCCAAAATGCAAATGGCGAACATGAAAAATGTGTTTATTTCATGTGACATGAGGTTCATTGTTCACTGGTGAGGCATTGCGATCAATCGGTGAGGGATTACGTTTTTTTCTGCAAGGCAGGTTGAAAAAAAAGCCTTTTATAATATGTTTTAAACTGTTTGCTCTCTTTGATGGGACACATGGGACACATGGGACACATGGGACAGGCGCGATGAATCGCAGGCGTTGCGGGTAGCGAAAGGGCAGTAGGGGAGCGTATGCTGCGGGTGTAGCAAGTGTTCTAAGGTGCTGTTTGGCACCACAGATGCAATTGCAGAAAATGGTCCTATCTGTCTCATCGGTCTCATTAGTCCCACAAAAGCCATTTTGAATCTAACCGAGAAACTTATCAGCCAACAAAAGGTTTTAGATATGCGACATTGCCATTTATTCGCGTGCATCGTTCTGTTGCTGCTTTTTGCCATTGGGCTGCAAGGGCAGGAGCAAAAGCAGAAGGTGAAACTGCCTGAAGCGGATGAACTGATTATTCGTTCAGAAAATGGTGAATATGACCTGAATGGAGACGTCATTCATCTCAAAAAAGGTCATAACCAGGTGGTATATGGCCCCATTGAACTGAATGCACAGGAAATGTGGTTCAATCAGCAAACCTCGGAGTTCAAGGCGTCAGGCGATGTCGTCGTCAAACTTGATGATGGAACTAGTTGGGCGTCGCAGAATGTCAACGGAAACCTCAATGCCAAGGAATTGAATTTTGACGCGTATGGCTTTGACGGGAAGGTCTGGCATAGCGGCGGTGAAGGCGGACACGCCTTGCCTAATGGCGAAAAGCATCTTGACCATGCCTGGCTCACGACGTGCGATTGCTATCCGCCACATTACAGGGTCTGTGCATCTGACATGACGCATTATCCAGACAACACGTTTTCTGCTAAACATCTCATAATTAAACTTGGAGTTGTGCCTGTTTTCTATTTTCCATACGCATGGGGCACGACTGACAATTCCGCGGGGCTGATATTCAAGCCAGGCTATTCGGGAAAAAAAGGCGCTTATCTCAGGCTGGGAAGGATCTGGCAACTGCAAGGCGATGACAACTATACTCAATTTTACACGGATTTGATGTCAAAACGAGGCGTTGCACTCGGACATGACACTGAGTGGAAATCGGATCGCCAGCAGGTCAGCGTCAATCTTTATGGCCTTTTGGACAGAGACCCGCCTGAAACGGAAAGAGGGTACAACCGACGATTTGACGAAGAGCATGACAGGTTTCGCATTGCAACATATTATCGTTATGATGTTTCAGAAACATCAGCAATTCGCCTCAATGTCGATTACATGAGCGATATTGATATGCTTGAAGATTGGTTCAAGCATGATTATCGGCAGATTCTTCAAACAAAATCCTATCTTAACTGGACGACTGATGGCGACTTCTATAATTTTACCGTGAATGTCCGCCCGCGAATCAATGAATTCTACACGGTTGTGGAGACGCTTCCTGAGGTTCGTCTTGATATTCCACGAATATCTCTAGGGGAATTGCCGCTTGAATACCAGAGCAGTACGTCATTTGGCTATTATTCAATGAAGTGGCGGAATTTCTACCGTCATCGTTGGGAAGTGATTACAGATGATGAATACGATTCGGAGGTCCACCGTGACCCAGCCGATTATCAGGCCTTCCGTGCGGATACCGTTCATTTTATGTATCTTCCGATGGCATTGGATGACTATGTCAAGTTCATCCCCCGTGCGGGATTCCGTGCGACCTATTATTCGAAAACGAGCAAGGCGAGAATCCGCCGCGAGGATATTGCCGCCATGATTGATGTCGATAATCCAGACCATGTTTACAACAGCACGCCAATCAGGCAATACGATAATGATGGCGGGGATGTGCTTCGTACGGCGTTTGAAATCGGCGGTGAACTGAAGAACAGGATGTACAGTGACTGGGTTGATATGAATCTGGATTTCATTGATGGGCATGGAATCAGGCATGTGGTGGAACCATACGTCAATTATACGTATGCGCATGATCCGTCGCACGATTGCGACCATCTTTATTTCTTTGATGAAATCGATCGGCTGGAACGTCAGCATTTTATTCGACTGGGGGTTGACCAGTTGTGGCAGACGCGTATCGATGGACGTGTAAACACCATCGCACGCTGGCAGAACTATGTCGATTTCCACTTTGACCGTGGAGAGGAAAGCGGCCGTCATCCAGGGGATTATGGTTCAAGGTTGGATATTTATCCATGTGAATGGCTGACGTTCTGGAGCGCAATCCTGCATGATATCGGCGAGGGGGATATCCAGTGCGGTGAAACGGGCTTCCGTTATGGGAAAATACATGACTTCAATCTTTCGTGCAGGTATGTCTATCGTAATGACCACATGTCCCGCAGTGTTTATTCTATGGGCTCGACCCTCGTTGATTTAACAGGCGAGAGTTCCTATTACAAGAAATACTTCGAGACGGCGGATACGATCAATGTCACATTCCATGTGCCCTTGCTTGATGACGAGAAGATGTCCTTTGATGTTGAAGCGGAATATGATTTTGAGAAGAATACTCTTTCTGAACACAAGTATATAATCAACAAAGACCTGCATTGTTGGACAATGTCTTTCGGTGTTGGCTGGGACAATGGCGATTTCGAGGCCATGATTCTGTTCAGGCTGAAGGCCTTCCCGAACGTCAAGGTCGATTTGAATATTTAACCGCATTGGAACTTTTTTCGATATGCGGTGTCATAGGGAAACAACATGTAAAACGGGTTGCGAACAACCCAAACTATAGTTAGAAGCGAGGTTAGAAAAGAATGTCAGAACAACGTCAATTCAAAACAGAAGTCCAGAAACTGCTGGACTTGGTCATCCATTCACTGTATTCGAACAATGAGATTTTCCTTCGTGA
>JAGCTA010000386.1 GCA_017963875.1 Victivallales bacterium
AAATACCACGATGAGAAAATCAGGTATTTCGACAGCAACTACTAGAGGCTGCTGGCGTCCCAGAGGTCGATTCAGGAGAGTTACGACAAATACAGGGAAATCCTGAAGAACATGGGCGAAATCGAGGCGATGTACAAGAATCTTCAGGAGACGCAGGTTGTGTCGTACAAGGAGATTCTTGAGGTCACCATGTCGCGCATGCAGAATGAAATCGAGGTTGACAGGCTGAGAAACCAGTTGGTCGAATGCAAGCACCAACTGTTGGCATTGCTTGCCGAGAAAAACGCTTTCATTGAGGAATGGCGCGACGGAATTTCAGAGAAGATGGTCGAGTTAAGCCGCGAACTGGAAAGCAACCGCCAGCAACTTGCGAAGGCGGAGCGACTTGTGTCATACGTGCAGTTGTGCGCGCCGTGCCATGCGATTGTTCTGGACATGGCGTCGTTCCCTGTCGGGTCCGCTGTTGGCGAGGCCGAGGCGGTCATAACGCTTGTGCCACTGGATGGCGTCAAGGAAATTGAGGCGGAGGTCAGTCCACGAGACATCAGCCATGTCAAGGTGGGTAGCGTGGCAAGAATTAAACTCAATGCGTTTCCGTTCCAACGGCATGGCACTCTGGAAGGAACTGTGAGGCTTGTTTCAGGAAATACCTTCCAACGGCAGGGGATGACGGACGAGGTCGGCAGACCATCCTATTACAGGACGATGCTCACGGTTTCAGACGGGTCCAGTCTGCGGAATGTCGGCGATGATTTTACGCTGATTCCTGGCATGGAGACGGAAGTGGAGATCAAGACGGGGCGCAGGCGGGTGATTGAATATCTTATCCATCCGCTGATCAAGTCTCTGGACGAGGCGTTTACCGAGCCGTGAGCCGCGCAGAATGGCCACTGCTGTTTGCCCCGTGTCTCTGGAGAAGCCCAAGACACGCCCGACATGAGATTCCTTGTCAGATTCCGCCATAACCTTGGCTTTTCATGTAGTCTCTTGCGAGTTTTCCATCAAATTTCTGTGGTGAAATCGCATGGGAGACGCAGAATGCGGCGGCAAAGCCAGCGGCTTCGCCCGTGGCACCCATGGGGCCCATGACGCGATAGGAGGCATGGGCGAAGAAATCGCCACTGATAAGACGTCCACAGAGCAGCATATTGTCGATTTCGGAGGGGACGAGGCATCTGAAGGGGATGTGATAGGGCTTGGAGCGAAATCCACGGGAGGTGCTGGTCGTGTCTTCATTGTGGAGTTTGTGGATATCCACGTTGAAATAGACCATGCAGATGGCGTCGTCGAAACGTGCTCCGTTGAGAATGTCATCGACGGTGAGGCGGTAGTTGCCCTGAATTCGCAGTCCTTCGCGGATGCCTAGTCGTTCCGTTCCAGCCGTGATGGAGACGTTTTCGTATCCAGGGATGGTTCTGTGCTTCAGTGTGGAATCCAGACATTCGCCACGACCATGGATTGTGGCTTGGGTGAGAGAAAATATATCGGCGGGATTGACGCCGTATTCAAAATTGACCGAGAACAGCCAGTTCTGGAGGTCGGGCATTCGGACGACGCCCGATTGTGTTCCAGAAATGGCAATGCCATGGTCGGCCAGCATGCGGCCATACGCGTCTTTTTCATCGGCACCATAGACGGATGTTTCTCTGGTGATGCCAGTGATTTCCGCCGTCATTGACGCGGGCTGGGGCATCCCTGTGGTCGGATGGCCGATTTCGCCCTGGCATCCTGCCATGCGGGACAATGTGCCATTGCCCGTTGCGTCAATGAAAATCTTCGCCTTGACCGTGTAGGCTCCGCATTCGGAACCGATAAGAACTTGAGTGATATTGCGTTCTGTTACATTGACATCAATGACGTGGCTGTAGAGCATGATTCTCACGCCTGCATCCATGCACAAGCGGTCGAAGAAGACTTTTGCTCCTTCGACGCTGGTGATGTTTCCAGGGAGAAGTTTGCCGTTCTCATCAGTGCATTTGCCAGCGCGAGGGCATGATAGGCCATTGGAATCAAGGAAATTATACAATTCCTGTATCATTCCACCCTTGTCAGTGCGATCTAGAACCTGCGGCACCAGTCCGTGGGTCAATGTGCCTCCAAGGCATCCCATGCCCTCGACAAGAAGGACTGAGGCACCTTGGCGCGCAGCGGTCGCCGCCGCAAAACACCCTGCAATGCCTCCGCCGACGACCAGGACATCAATGACACCGAGGTCTGTGGCGTGAACTGTGAATTCAACTGGTGTTGTTTGCATGGGTGTTTTCCTTGGAGGACAGCCAACAAAACGATATTCGACAGCCGTTAGAATGCCTGAGGATTCCAGTCGGGATTCCATGGATAGGCGATGTGGAGTTTTTGTCCGCCGAGACGGGCGGATTGCGCAGCGTAGATGCCTGGAAGCGTCATGCGGAGACCTTCTTTCAGCGGAATTGGGAATTCGGGGGCATTTTCACGATATGCCTTGAACAAATGGTCCAGCATGGCGTAGTCGATTCCACCGTGTCCGACGGCCTTTGGATTGTCCTTGTATTCCTCAGGCATTTCATGGATGTCATATTCCTTGAAGACGGGGGCTGATTTTTCATCTAGGAACTGGAAGCGCGTGACGGCAGGTGTTTCTCCACGCGGGCTGATGCGTTCAAAATATCCTTTTGTGGCGAAGACTCGGAACGAGTGATAGCCGATGAACGTTCTGCACGGTCCGTTGCGGAGTAGGCGAATTGTGACGCCTGACGGTGTTTGGAATAGCGCCACCATCATGTCGTCTTTGGGTGAGTCTGGCCTGATATGCGGTCCCGTGCCGATGCAGATGACTTCGGTTAGGTCTTCTTTCATGATGCGAAGCAGGGGACCCAGCGAATGCGTGCAGTACATGATGGGCACGAGGCGCTTGCGCCATGGGCTGTGGACTGTCAACTGGTAATGCGCGTCTGGCGTGGAGGCATGGACATACTCGGCT
>JAGCTA010000387.1 GCA_017963875.1 Victivallales bacterium
TCGCGGGCGCCTGAAACCGCCACATTGGAAGGAAACATCTTCATCGAGGAGAACGCCACTGGCAGGACGCTTCAACTCACGGCGAACGACTGGTCCCTGGAAGGTTCGGTATTGACTGTGAACGCCTCGGTCTTTGATTCAAAACGGAACTGGAGCATACGCCTGGGCGAAGGGATAAAAGACTTGTCTGGAAACACGCTTCCCGCCTCGGACAGGGAAGGCCGTGACGTCATAATAGACAATTCAGGATGCTCTGTGGCGGACGTCAGCCTGAAAGGCGTCTGCAATCCAGGTAACACGGGGTTGACGGAATTGATTGTGACTTTCACCGGGAACATCAATCCGGCAACGCTGGTGGATGCGGTCACCATCATCGGACCAAATGGAAACAACATCAAGCCTGTTTCAGCGGAGCTTCTCACTTCGACCATGGCGAAACTCCATCTGCAGCCACTGACCACCGCTGGAAAATACACGATACAAGTAGATGAGACGGCGGCGGATTTCGCAGGCAATGCCCTGAATTCAGCCTGGCAGAGCGAGTTTGAAATCAACATGGTAAATCTGGAGGCTGACATTACCTCGTCTCCTTCACAGGCATTCTCGGGGCAGAGCATCGAGGTGACCTGGGAAACATCCAATGCCGAGGGCTCGGCGTTTGCCTCCGAGTGGAGCGACGGAATCTATCTGTCTGCGGATGATAAATGGGATATTAACGACACGCGCATCGGCACCATTCGCCATGACGGATTGGAAGCAGGGCAGACCATTTCAACCACGCTGCCAGTCATGGTCAATGCAAGGGAAGGCAATTATTATCTGCTGGTTCGTCCTGACGACCAGTTTGAATTGGGTTCTGGCGACACCCCAAGAAGCATAGCCAAACGGAAAATCACCTTGTCAACACAGGAACTTCAACCAGGGGATGCAGTCCTCTGCCAGGGCGAGAGCGAATCTTTCTTCTACTACAAAGTTACGCAGAACGCAAATTCCACACTTAATCTGGACTGGAGCCTCAATGACAGCCAGACGGCCTCCATCACTGAAATATACGTCGCATACGATGAAATGCCGACATACAATAGAAACGACTATTTCCTGCAAGGAACAAGAAATGACTCGTTGAGCCTGACACTTCCCGCCACTTCGGTTCAGCGTACTGCGTACATCATGATTCATTCGGTCTCAGGTGGGGCGACCTCTGGCACGCTAAGCGTAAGTGACGTTCCATTGAGCATTACAGAGGTGCTGGGCGGCGAGCGTTGCAACGACACGGATTCCACTGTGATTTTGACAGGTGTGGATTTCACGCCAGACATGACTATCACGCTGAAGGATGCGCACGGAAACACATACACACCGGATGAAATCACATTCTTGAACTCCAGCAAAGTCGCCATGCTGTTCAAGGCAAACTCGCTTCCAGCGGGTACCTACGGCGTTTCCGCCGATGCAAACGGCGAGCACGCGGAACTCGCGGATGCCCTCACCATCACGCAGAGTTCCGATGTGCAGATATCTGTCTCCATTGACGCGCCAGCACGGATTGGCTACCACCTGATTTCCACAATTCCAGTCACAGTAACCGCATCTGGCCAAGGAGACACCGACAGTCCCTTGATTGTGGTAGTCCCATACATGGTCACTCCAGATGGCAACGGCGGTTCTACGCTCACAGCGGGCGGCATTCTCACCACCGACAAGACAAAAGTCAATTACGGATTCTGGACATCCACCATGCCAGAAGGCTTCTCGCATGCGGTGGTTTTCTCGGCGTCAGGAACTCAAGCGGGGCGTTTTTCAGCAGGGGAATCTGTGCAATGCGATGTATATTACACTGGCTGGGTGAAGCCATGGGATTTCTCCTATCCCTCCATACAATGGAACTGTGCAGTCATCACGTCAGACGATACCACGCCAATTGATTGGAACACTATCTTTGAAGAAGGGGACATGGAGCCCGTCCTCAAGGAACTTCTTGCCGATGCAATGGCGAAATCAATCGGCAATACATTTGGTGACTATGTAAGAGTGAACAATCGGAATCTTGTCGCCATGTCAAATGCGGGCATTCCAGAGGTCAACACGATTGCCCTTGAAACATTACGCGCCATTGGATACAATTCGCCATTGCGCGTCCTGGCATCGGAAAAGAGTTCCACCGACCTTCCAGTCGGCAAACTTGCTCTATGCATGGAGCGCAACTGCCACAGCGACCTGGTCTCCCGCTTCGAGACAAGTTCATTCGGATACAATTGGACCTGCAACTGGGATGTCAGCCTTTCAATCGAAGACACAGGTGACATTACCGCACATTTCGGTGGTTCAGCCAGAACATACCAGAAAGGCTTCGATGGATTGCTGAGGAACAATGATGGCGACGGCTCCACGTTGAAGACATCTGGAGGCAAGTATCTCCTGACCGAAAGGGACGGCACCGTTTACACTTTCTCAAGCAAGGGAGTGCTCCTTTCCGTGGCAGACAGCACAGGCAAAACCATTTCATGTTCCTATAAGGATGGATTGCTTTCATCCCTCTCTGGCATAAATGGGGCAAAAATGCTGCTCACCCGCAATGAAGCAGGATATATCACACGCATCGACGGTTCAGACGGGTCGTGGACAACTTTCGAGTACAACGCACAGGGCGATTTGATTGCCACGGAGGATTCGTCAGGTGTCTCCATCAACTACACCTACGACGATACACATGCGCTTCTTTCAATGCAGAGTTCGTTAGGCACAGTTGGGACATACGGCTACGACCCGGAAACGAGACTGCTCAACGCGGTTTCCCTCAACGGCAAGGAACTCTCAATCGCATACGAAGCGGACGGGGCTGTCGTTATCAAAGATTCCCGAGGAAACACCTCAAGTTATCTGTACGATGATGCGGGACGCCTCATTCGTGTTCTGGATGGCGGAACCGGCCTTGCCTGGAACTATTCCTACGATGAGCAGGGAAACATGCTTTCCTCAGGCGACAATGTACATGGTACCACATACGCCTTCTATGATGACCTGAACCGCATACGCCTCTATGTGGCTCCAACCGGCGAGGAAGAAAGATATTCCTACAATGAACAAGGCGATTTGGCGCAAATCCGTGACGAGCGTGGAAATACAATTTCCCTCTCATACGACGCTTGCCGCAATGTAACTGCCATGGCATATTCCAACGGGGCCACTGCGACATTTGACTACGACTACGATGAAAATACAGTTTCCTATACGAACTCCGCAGGCGACCTCATCGTGGTGAGGTACAATGAAATTGACGCACCTGTTTCAGTTACGATAGGAAACCGTATAAGCACCATCCAATACGACGGTTCAGGAAACCTTACAGGCTTTGCCCTACCCAACGACCTTGGAGGAAACTCCTACGTTTACGACAGTTTCAACCGCCCCGTAATCATCCAGGATGCAAATGGAAACAGCGTCAACTATGTATGGAACGAGTTCAACAAGGTGGCGTCAATTGAATTTGCAGACGGTACCCGCGAATCCTTCTCCTACGATGCTTCGGGGAATCTGGAAACATGGACGACTCGCGGCGGCGCAACCATAAACTATAACCTTGACGAATACGGCAGTCTGAGCAGGCAAAGCCTCTCCGATGGACGGGTTTACGAATATGCGTACGATAATGCTGGAAGACTTGTCTCTGCTGGAGACATTGGCATCTCATACACGCCTGGCAACGCACTTTCCAGCCTGAACTGGACTGATGGCAGGCGCGTCTCCTATGTATTCGACCAAACGGAAAACCTTGTCACGGCAGTCCAGATCAACGGGCAGGACATCGCACTCGAATATACGCAATATGGCGATCTCGCCACCGTTACCGCAGGGGATTTCTCGCTGACGAATGACTTCGGTTTCTTCGGTGAAAACACCCAAACGGTTTTCGGAAACCAGGCCGAGGTGCTCTATCAATACGACACCAGCCTGCTTCTGACTGGAATCACTGCCTCCAACGGCTTTGCGGAATCCTATTCTTTCGATACATACGGCAATCTCACCAGCAAAACCGTTGCAGGCGGCGTCTGGAATTACACCTACGATGCAGCCAACCGTCTGCTGTCCGAACAATTCACCGCCAATTCAAATCCCGATGAAATCCTTGACAGCCGTGCCTACACCTACGACCGGGCTGGCAACCGGCTGACTTCGACAATCAATGGAACGACTGTCCACACTGACTATGGCGAACTGAACATGATTACACGAGCGGGAGACGTGGATTTCACCTATGATGCAAACGGTAACCTGCTCAACGACGGCGTGCGTTCCTACACTTGGACCGCCGACAACCGCATCCTCTCCGAAACCATCCTCTCCACAGGCATGACTCGCACCGTCGAATACGACGCTTTCGGCAACCGAAGCAGTGTCACCTACGGCAATGGCGTCACTGTCAAATACACGATTGACGTGGATGGCATGCTCTTCGCCAGTGAATCCACGGACGGCACAAGGCGCACATACGTGCTGGGCGATGGCGGTCAAATCGCAGGATTCCTTGATGAAAACGGCAATGCCTATTACTTCGTCACGGACCGTCTTGGCTCGGTAATCAGCGTGCTTGATGAAGCAGGAGCCACTGTCAACAGCTATTCCTACGATGCATGGGGCAACATCATCGAAAGCACGGTCAAGGTTAAAAACGAGCTGACCTATCTGGGCGCATACGGCGTCCTCACCAATGATTCAGGCACCTATACCATAAAGGCCCGCGACTACGACCCCGTGACAGGACGCTGGCTCTCCGCCGACCCCGCTGGTTCGGCCGTAGGCCCCAACCTGTATCAATACTGCCGCGACAATGCCCTGTCATACATTGACCTGACAGGAAACGACGCCATCAGCACGTACAAGACCGTGGAAAAAGCGTTCAAGGCGTACAAAACTTATTCGCCTTATGCAAAGGGCTACAAGAAAGCCAAAAGTTATGGCGACACACTTAACTCGTGGGCGGACGAATACTACAAGAACAATTCCGAGGTATCGAGCAAACTCTCCCGTGATGCGTTCATTGACGTATTCACAACCATCGCGAATACGGCGTCCCCGACTGGGAAAGGCATGATCAACCAAACGGGTGGTTTCGTCAAGCGGCTGTCATCGGGAATCGAATACAAGACAATCTGGTTCACAAACATTCCTCTCGTCAACCCCATGCAGACTAAAATGGTAGATATGGGTTTGATTGAAATGTCGGGACTGCTTTACAACGCCTCTCTGGATAAAGACCCTGAAAAAGTCAAGGACATCGTAAAATTCACAAATTTCATGCTCAAACGTGGGATTACCGATGACAAGAAAATCAAGGATCTGTATCTGAAGGTTTCATCCGTGTCAGGCTCTATGGATCCCAATGACAAACTGGTCAGCCCGGGAGTCGGCGAAAATGGATACATTGCAGGCAACCAGAATTTGACTTACACTATCCGCTTTGAAAACGACCCTGAAAAGGCAGACGCGCCAGTCAGATGGCTCCGTGTTTTTGATACCCTGGACGATAACCTGGACATCGACACATTCACGCTCCTCTCATACAACCTGGCGGGAAATTTCTTTTCTGTCGAGGGAAATAGTTCATCTTGCTCGGAAAAGGTCGTGGTCGAAGTCAACGGCGTTTCCGTCACCGTTGACGTTGCCATAGACCTGGACCGTGAAACACGGCAGTTATCTGCCGTATTCACCGCGCTGGACCCCGAAACTGGCACGATGCTTCAGGACATCGACAAGGGATTCCTTTATCCCAATGACGAATCGGGACGGGGCGACGGGCAGATCGTTTATTCCATCGCCGCGCTCCCCAATCTGGAGACGGGCACGACCATCCGCAACATCGCCGACATTTATTTCGATTTCAACGAACCGATGGCCACGCCAGAGGTCATTAGCACTGTGGATAGCATCGCGCCAGAAAAAGCAGAACTTGCCATCGTAGCCAATGACAATGAAATGACACTTTCCATGAGCAGTTCGGACATGGATTCTGGCATTGCAGGCTACAATATCATGTATTCGACCGACGGCGAAACATTCAGCACATACGGTTACACCACGTACTCTTCACTTACCATAAACGGCATTGCAGGGACAACTTATTTCAAGGTTCAAGCAGTGGATGCTGTTGGTAATGCAGGTGCATGGAGTGATATACAGACCATCGTGTTTTCCTCAATTTTCGGCCTCAATGGAACCTCAACTGGTTTGTCATGGACCGCAGTACCAGATGCGTCAGGATATGTGGTGGAGTATTCCATCGATGATTTTGAGCATCTTGTTCGCTTGAATGTGTCAACCAACAGCGTCGATTCTTTCCGTCTGCCTTCAGGCAACTATCAATGGCGTGTCAGAACAGCCGATGATGACAAGTGGACAGTCGGGAAAAACATCGCTTCCGACAACACGGCGGACATGCCGCAGTTGATTCAGTCTAACGCCGACGGCAACACCGATATATTCTTCGCCATTCCAAATGGAACCTGGGATGAAACCTACCAGGCACGGCATGTTGGTTCCGTCAATGATTGGTCTGGAACAAATGAAACCGTTGCTCTCAACGGCAAAAACCGCTTCCACGACATCTTTGTTGGCTCGGACGACCCCAACGTGCTCTATCTGACCGATGACGCCAATGGCGACGCCGTGTTTGTGGACGATATTTTCACCGAGTTGCCTGGAACAATTGCTGAAAATCAGGCGCGCATCGCGCAACTTGACGAGATACACGCGGGAGCAGGCGATGACATCGTGGATTTGACTAGTCAGCGGTTCGAGTATGTTGGCGATGGCATAACTGTCCGTGGCGGGCTTGGCGACGATGTCATCTGGGCAAACAAAGGCAACAACAAACTGTTCGGCGACTCGGGCAAGGACCGCATTGTCGGTGCCTCAGGAAACGACATCATTGTTGGCGGTACGGGCAATGACACAATGCACGGCGGCGGAGGCAAGGACACCTTCGTTTTCGGAGGAGACTGGGGCAAGGACATCGTGGAGCAACTTGAAACAGGCAAAGTCACACTCTGGTTCCAAGATGGAGATGAGTCCAAGTGGAATGAATCCACGCTGACCTACACGGAGGGCAACAACTCAGTCAAGGTCTCTGGCACGGCATTGGAGAACATCACGCTGAAGTTCGGTGATGACAAGTCACAGCAATATCAAGACCTCCTTGCATCAGGATCTTTCTTGGAAAGCACCA
>JAGCTA010000388.1 GCA_017963875.1 Victivallales bacterium
CTGCAGAGACAGTGATGGTTCGTTCGCGGTTATAGCGGTTGATGGAGGAGAGACCGCGCCTCGCGTGGACATCAACGACTGTTGTCAGGGGCAATGTCTTGCCACTGGCGGTCACCAATTTGAAATTGTCGAAGAAATCCTGGTTCTTAAAGTAGTCTGATGTGAGTTTGACATTGAACTTGACGGAATCGTGTCCAATTTGGATTTCGTCTGCCTTGTCGCCTTGATAGGCGGCACGGAGTTGTGAGGCAACATCTGTTGCGCTCAAACCGAGTTTATGTGCACCTTCCTTGAGGCTCATGACAACTTCTGGCTTTCCTGGAACGAGGCTATCGGCAATATCGGTCACACCAGCGTATGAAGCGAGTTTTTCGCGTAGTTCAGCGGCTGCGGACTTGATTGCTTCGAGGTCGTCGCCTTGCAGGCGGATTTCGATTGCCTTGCCGCCAGGACCTGCGGACATGTCGTCGAATTTGATGGCAAGTGCACCGTGGATTTCAGGTGTCGCCTCTCTCCAGACGGCAATGACATCCGCGAGAGTCGATTTGCGCTCATCTCCAGGAAGGAGGTCGAGGTAAACAGTGAAAAGATGCGGTCCCGAGTCGGAAACATCGGAATTGTTCGAGAAATTGACTGAGATAGACTTGACGATGTCCTTGCCGTCAGGCTGGTATTTGTTGAGTTTTTCATTGACGGTCTTTGCGGAAGTCATAAGGATATTTGCAACGCGTTCCGATTCCTGCAACGGCGTGCCTGGCGGCAGTTGGACACGGCACACGGCGGTGTCGCCGTCAGTTTGCGGGAATGCAACGAATTTCAAGTATCCTGCGGGGAAGAGAGCCATGGAGAAAATGAAGAAACCAAGGGTGATCGCAAGAACATAGTAGCGTTTCTTGACTGCCCATGCCGTGATTCGTGCAATGATACCGTTTCGGAATGAATTGATGGCATGATCGATTTTATTGCGGATGGCATTAGGGGCAGGATAGCCGTTCTTGAATGTATGCGCAAGATGGTTCGGGAGGATGAAAAACGCTTCTATGAGGCTGATGGTCAGGACGATGATGAGTACAGTCGGAACCTGAATGAGGATTTTTCCTATACTGCCATTGAGGAACATGAGGGGCGCAAACACGCAGACTGTCGTGGCAAAAGAAGAAATGACTCCTGATGCGACCTCGCGTGTGCCATCAACGGCGGCCTGGAACGGTGTCTTTCCTTTTTGCAGATGAGACGCGATGTTTTCCGAGATGACGATGGCGTCGTCCATGAGCAGACCAGTGGCAATCAAAAGGGCGAATGTCGAAATCATGTTTAGGGAGATGCCCATGGCGTGCATGACGAAAAGTGCACCAAGAAAGGATGTCGGGAGGCCCATGGTGACCCAGAAGGACAGTTTCAGGTTAAGGAAAATCCATAGCGCCGCGAAAACGAGCATTAGGCCTTCGAGGGCATTAATGGCCACCATTTCGATGCGTGACTTGATGGCGGAGGCCATGTCGCGGGAGATGGAGAAATGAAGGCCTTCTGGCGCTTCTTCCTCTTCTCGTTTCAGCACAGCCATGATTTGGTCATAGATGGTGAGGGCATCGGCGGTTTTGGATTTCGCGATGGAGATGACGGCGGAATTGCTGCCGTTGAAAATGGATTTGCTGTCTTGGGAACTGAACTGGCGTGTGATGGTCGCGATATCTTTCAGGCGAAGTTCGGAGCCTTGTGCGGATGACATGACGATGAGTTCGCCGATGTCTTCCTGTGTCTTGCGGCGGTCGTCAAAGCGAAGTTTGATGTTTTTGGAAAACGTCTCCAACGTGCCTGACGGCAAATCCTGGTTCTGGCTGCGGATGATGGAGGCGACTTTTGCGACGGATAGACCGTGCGCGACGATGATGTCGGGGTGAAGTTCGATGAGTACTTCGATGTTGCTGAAGCCAGAGATTGAGACGAGTGCTTCTGGAGATGCATGCTCGAATTTGCGTTTGAGTTCCTCGCAGTAGTCTTTGAGGCTGAACATTTCGCAATCGCCGTAAACGACGACGGAGACGACCTGGTCTGTGTGGTTGAACTGCTGGATGTTGAGGTTCTCGAATTCGCTTGGGAACGTGTTGATGGCCTCGACCTTGGTCTTGATGTCGTTGGTGAACTGCTGCCAGTCGGCCCCGTCCGCCATGGTGACGCGGACGCTGACGGAGCCTTCCATTGCACTTGTCGAAATGTTTTTGATGCCAGAGACTTGCGCCAGTGCTTCTTCAATCGGCAGGGCGATTGCCTCTTCGATTTCCTCTGCGGTTGCGCCTGGGTATGCCGCCGTGATTTGAAGCGTCTCTGATGAGAATTCTGGCATGGTCTCGCGCTTGAGTAGGCCTAGGACAAAGAGTCCCAGGACAAGCCACGCGACCATCATGAGGTTTGCTGCTGTTGGATGTTTGGCGAAATAGTCTATCATGGACGGTGTCTCCGTGGAATGGTCAGCGTGTGAGAGCGTTGGTTGCCGTGACAGCGAAATCCGTGTCAATGGCGGGGGACAGCGCCATGCCTGGAATCGCAGGGACAATGTCAGACGTTGCGATGATGTCGCCTTCCTTCAAACCCTCTTTGATGACGGAATATGTGCCGAGAGAATATTTAATGGTGATGTTTTGTATTGTCAATTTGCCGTCTTTTATGAGATAGACTGTATTGTCATGGATGGCTTGCCGCGGAATGACAAGTTCTTTACGCTCGGGGCCTTTGAAGGCGACCTTACAGAATGTGCCACGAGTTAATGGGATGTGCGGTTTTGAATGGTCGTCCATTGCGTATGGTTTATCGACGCCGACCACAAGGCCGACCATCCGTGTGTTTGGATCCAGTTTTTCACTGAAGCGCAAGAAGGATGCCGTCCAACGGAAAGCCTCCATGTCTGCGGTTTCAACAGTGATGTCCATCGTGTTTTTCAAATTGCCATCACCTTCGGAAGGGGGCAGGATTGAAAGCAGTTCAGGTGCGATGGACGTTTCGACTTCAGCCTTGGCAGTGGAATCCAATTTGCAGATGACTGTGCCTGCGGACGTGAATTGCTGGAGTGTGGCTGAAGCGTCTGTGACGCGTCCGTCAAAAGGCGCGGTAATCGTTGTGTATTCGACATTGAGTTCCGCTTGCTTGAGGGCGGCTTTCGCTGCGGCCAATTGGGCGTTGTAGGCAGCCTGTTGGCTGGGAATGAGATTCAGTTCAGACTGGAGGCTTGTGACAGAGTTTTCCTGCTGTAGCGATGTGAGTTCCTCTTTCTCGAATTCGACGTCTGAAATGGCGTTCTTCTGATGGAGCGTGCGATTGCGTTCCAGGTTTTTCCTGTTGAGTTCGAGCATCTTGTTCAGAATGTCCATCTGTGCTTTCAGGTTCTTTTGCCTGACGGCGAGTTCATCAATGGACGCGGTGATTTTTGCGATGTCGGCCTTTGCCTTGTCGCTAGCCAGTTGATAATCTGTCGGGTCGATTCGTGCGATAAGGTCGCCTTTATGGAGGAAACGGCCGTTTTTAAGTGCGGGATTGATTTCGATGATTTTGCCTGAAATCTGCGTGACTGCGGCCCATGTTTTTTCTGGAATGGCTTCGCCGTAGCCATGGATGACAGGTCTGAAGGAGATTGGGGAGACAGTGATGGCGTTGACGCTTCTGCTACTTGCCTTTGGTTCTTTTCGAGCAGGCCTTGGCCCTGTTTTTATCATGAATATAGTGGCGGCGATGATAGCGGCAAGAATGATGATTGCGAGGATAATCTGCTTTTTCATTGACTTGAAATGGGGTGGAAATTGACTTGAGTTGATGAAATACGCCATGTGTCATGGCGCGCAGGTTGACTTTATGGTTAAAAACAATATCTTATATAATGTAAAAGTTCCATTTGGCAAGTTGGCAAGGAAAAAATATGCAAAATCTATCCTATGGTGAGTTATCTGACCTGCTGAACGTGAAGGCACCGTTGCTGATGTTGGATCGTCTGACTGTTGATGTTGCGGGTGGCCGCGCCGACGGCGTTAAGGTGGTCTCGATGGATGAGGCCCATTTCGTGGGGCATTTCCCTGGGCAGCCTGTCCTGCCTGGCGTGCTTCAGGTCGCGGGAATGTGTCAGGCGAGTCAGACCCTGTTCGTGCTCGAAGGCGAACATGGAGACGGCGTACCAGTTGTTACCTCGCTGAAGCGTGTTAAATTCCGCACGCCTGTGCGGCCAGGCATGAGGCTGGAGATTGAGTGCGTCAAAAGTGCGGAGTCAGATGGTGGTGCGGTGGAATACACGGTCAAGACGCTTGCAGACGGGCAACTGGCGAGCAGTGGCGTCGTGACAATGGCGATGAAGTCTGCTGACTACTACTGCATGTCGTCGTCTGATTTGGAGTCGAGTCCATTGTTGGCGGACGTTGCTGGAACTGAATGGCTTGGACCGCAGGAAATCATGGCGTATATACCGCATCGTTTCCCCTTTATGTTTGTTGATCGCGCATACGGGCTGGGGGACCCAACGAAAGTGATAGGCGTCAAGAACATTACAGGTAATGGGATGTTCGTGAACGCAACGTTGCCTGCGCAGTTCCCAGGCTTTCTTCAGATTGAGGCAGGGGCGCAACTTGGTTGTGCGGCGATACTGGCGCAGCCATCAGAGCAGGGCAAATTAGGATTCTTCATGAGCATTGACTCGGCGGAATTCCATGCACCCGCATTGCCAGGGACGCAGTTGTCCATGATGATAGAATGCGAGTTGAAGGGACGTTTTGGAATTGCGTCGGGGAAAATCTATGCGGGAAGCAGACTTGTGACTGAATCGGCGATTAAGTTTGCCATCGTCACACCTGAGGAAGCCGCTGGCGGAAAGTGACGGATGGTTGTTTCGGTTCATCATTGGTTAGACCGATATAAAAATAAAAAAGGCAAAAAGAACAACAAAAGGCAGAAAACATGTTTGACATCAAGGTACTGCGTGAAAATCCAGAGTATGTGAAAGCGAATGCGAAACGCCGTGGTTGCGACGTGAACGTCGATGAATTGTATGAAACGGATAAGGAATATCTGACTTTGATCCGTGAGGTTGAGGAAATGCGCTCAATGCGTAATCAACTCAGCAAGGAATGCCAGAAGAATCCTGAAGCACGTGAACAGGTCAAGGCACTGAAAGTGACCTTGGGTGAAAAAGAGAAGCGCATGGACGAATGCAAGGCGAAAGTTGCCGAGATGATGAGTTGGATGCCGAATTTTCTGTCGGAGGAAGTCCCTGATGGCGAAGATGACACGGCGAATGTTGAAGTGCGCGTTGTCGGCGAGAAGCCGAAGTTTGATTTCGAGGCGCGTGACCATCAGGCTATTGGTGAGATTCTGGGGATTATTGATACGGCTCGCGGCGCCAAGGTGGCTGCCTCTGGTTTCTACTACTGGGTCGGTAAAGGCGCACAATTGACACAGGCGATGTATTTCTGGGCGCAGCAGCAACTTGTGAGGCGTGGCTTCACGCTGTTCATGTCTCCATGCCTTGCCAAGGAGCATACGTTGTTTGGAACAGGCTACCTGCCGTTCTTCCGTGACCAGACCTATCCTTTGCAGGGTGAAGATCTGGCGTTGATTGGCACCAGCGAGCAGACGCTTGTTGGATACCACATGGATGAAACGCTGGATGCAGAGACACTGCCGAGGCGCTATACCGCTTACACGCCGTGTTTTCGGACAGAGGCTGGAAGTTATGGCAAGGAAAGCCGTGGTATCTTCCGTGTGCATCAGTTCCACAAGGTCGAGCAGATTATCTTCTGCCTGCCGTCGGACAGCCCGAAATGCCATGAAGAGTGCTTGGCGAATGAAGAATATCTGTTGCAGCAACTTGGAATTCCGTATCATGTTGTGAATGTCTGTGTCGGCGACATGGGGGCGCCAGGCTATAAGAAGTATGACATTGAAGCGTGGTATCCAGGTTTCAACGCCTACCGTGAAGTCACGTCCAACACGAATCTGACGGAGTTCCAATCCCGTCGTTTGAACATTCGCTACAAAGACAAAGACGGAAACCGCGGTTTTGTCCACACGATTTCCGCAACGGGTTTGACTGACCGCGTCGTGTGTGCGATTCTCGAGAACAATCAGCGTGCGGACGGCAGTGTGGTCGTTCCAGAAGTGTTGCGTCCATTCACTGGGTTTGATGTCATTGAGCCGCCTGCGAAATAACTGGAATCTAGAGAGTTCTAGAGGCTTTTAGAGAGTTCTAGAGGCTTCTAGAAAAATGGAGAAAAACGCATGAAGTTTGCGATGTGCAACGAGTTCTGCGAAGGCTGGCCGCTTGATGACGCGATGAGACTTGCCCGTGATTGCGGTTACGATGGGGTGGAGGTCGCGCCGTTTACGCTGGCGGAGTCAGTTCTTGACATTGCTCTCGCAAAACGCGAGCACTGGCGCGGGCTGGCGGAGGATTTTGGCATTCAGTTGATTGGCCTGCATTGGCTGCTTGTCAGCCCTAAAGGACTTTCGCTGAATGGTCCTGATGCCATAGTTCGCCGTCGCACGGCAGAGTATTTTCTGGCGCTGATTGACTTTTGTGCAGATTTGGGGGGCGACCGTCTTGTCATAGGTTCTCCAAAATGCCGCAATCTCGTGCCTGGCTTAAGTTATGAACATGCGTGGGCGAATGCCGTTGAATTGTTCAAATCCGTCTTGGATAGGGCTGCTGAACGTGGCGTGAATCTATGTATTGAACCGCTGGCACGTACCGAGACAAATTTCATTGTCAGCGTTGCAGAGGGTGTCAAACTCTGCAACGCATTGAATCATCCGAATTTCAAAGTCCATCTTGATGTCAAGGCGATGTGTGATGAAGGGAAGCCGTTGGATGAGTGCATTCGAGACGGACGAGGCTATGTCGGGCATTTACATGTCAATGATGCCAATCGCAACGGTCCTGGATGGGGAGATACAGACTATGCGCCAGTGGTGAAAGGTCTTCAGGATATCGGCTATGATGACTATGCATCCGTCGAAGTCTTTGATTTTTCATTCGGTGCCGAGAAGATTGCCAAAAAGAGCATCGCGTTTCTTGAAAAGACATTCCATGGGAGATAGTCGGGTGGAAGAATCTCAAATTCAACTGGTTCCGCCAGAGGAATTTCTTGCGGCGAAAGTCCCCGTCAGCGATATTGCAGTCTATACGGCTTCATCTGCACCCATTGGATGCTATGACCACCTGCAACGAGTTGTTTATGCGCCATATCATGCTTCGAGGACTGGCTTTGGAGAACAGGCGGCGGTATTCGCTCTAACTAGAATCCCATTGGATAAACCATCGAACACAGTCAGTTACGTTCTGCTTGAAAGCGATGAAGTCGTTGACGGGCAGTCTTACCATTGGCCAATTGACGGCTCTACGATTTTTCGTAACGGCAAAGTGCGCGTCTTTTTCCTTGCCAATGGTGACAACTACTATTTCATGGACTGGAATCCTGTTTCATGCAAGCGTAGTGAAATAGGTCAAGTAAAATGCCGTCGTGATGGAATAAATGCGGAACCTTTGACGGCATCTGCTGTTCAGGCGTATCTTGAATCCAAGGGGATGAGTGGATTCAATCTGCTTTTTGATTCGCATGAGCATATCATCAATACAGCAAAACCAGCCTGGGAGACGACGGATGATGGCGAGCGTACAGGGGCGTTCTACGGTGCCATTACCAGTGGTCAAGCACAGCCCATTATCTACCGCTGCGAAGACGGCGAGACATTTGATTTCCTCGGCTGCATTCCAGAATTGGCAAGTTATGAATGCCAAGTCGCTTTTCTGAATGGAATAATCTATGCGTTGCTTCGTGGTGCCAAGGGTGACAATTTCTGGTTCTCTGATGACGGAGGACATCATTTTCAGCCAGCAGGGCACCTCGAAATGTCGGAAACGCGGCCACAACTGATGGCGTTTCAAGGAAAAATACTTATCGGCTATTCAGAAAAAGGCATTTCCCCAAATAGAGTCCGCGATGGAAGAAACAACCTCAGAATTCTTTTGGGCAAGGGAACAGATTTGTCAGCCTATGATAAAATCTATGAGTTGACTGATCCAATTGGTTTCGTTTATTTCGATTTCATTGACTGTGACGGGAAAATACTTGCGATTTGGAGCAACAGCGAGCGTTATCCCGACAAACCTGTCTGGGGATGCCTACAGGGCAAGGACGCTTTGTTCTGCTCCTGGCTGATGCGTCCAAACGGCAGGTGAGCTGCACGGTTCAAGGCATAGAAGAAGAACATCCCCCATGCAGAAATGATTGGCAAGGGGGATGTTGCTGAATGTCAATGGCATATAGGAATGATTCTACAGTCTGACATCCTGTATGCGGGACTGCGCCTTGATCATGTCCGTGACGCGCACGACTTCAACTGCCTGGTCAATGGTGATAGGATAGGGTGCAATGCCGTTGATTGCGTTGTAGATGTATTCCCATATCTTGGCCGTGTAATCGCCTGAAGTGGGCTTGACAGGAATTTCCTCTTCAATCCAGTTCGGCTTCTTGCTGCCGCCGAAACCCCCAGCGATTGGTGGATTATCCGCGCTTGCACTTTCCTTTGGACGTTCGTCTCCGTTGTAGTATTTCATCGTTATGGTCTTTTCATCCTTGCAGACAAGCGTTCCGAGGGAACCATGAATGCAGTAGATTGGGTCGCCAATGGAGACGCCACCAGAGATTTCAACATCGATAATTCGGCCATTCGTGCCACGAAGAATGAATTTCAGATGGTCTTCGGCATCGCCGAGCGCGGCAACGAGTTTCAGGTCACTCCAGACTGATTCAACAGGGGCTTCGAGAAATTGGAGACTCTGGTCGATAAGATGCGGTCCCCAGTTGAGCAACTGGCCTCCGCCACAACAGGCAATTGTCTGCCAGTCCCGCCGCCAATCATAACTGTGGCGGCGAAGTTTGATTTCATAGACGAAACCGAGTTTTCCCGTCGCAAGAATCTCCCTGATATGCGCAAAAGCGGTTTCAAAGCGGCGGTTGTGGCGAATGAACAATTTGCCAGGATACTTTTCAGCGGCCGCCTTCAGTTTAAGAGCATCCCAATAACAGACGGCAATCGGCTTTTCGCATACGACGTATTTGCCTGCCTCCAGGCCCATGATGGCATGAGCAACATGGTCGGGAGAACGTGTTGCAATGGTCAGCATGTCGATGTCTGGATCTTTGACGATGTCCTTGACTTGTTCATAGAGGCGGATGCCAGGAATAGCCTCGGCGGCTGCGGTGCGCCGCTCTTCATCCCAGTCACAACCTGCGACAACTTCATACATTTCAGGAAATTGCTTAAGTTCTGCGAAATGCATCTTGTTGCCAGCACGGCCCATTCCAACAACGCCGACACGGAGTTTGCTTGCCATAAGTCAGACCTTCTTTTTTACGTATGGATTTGACAAAAACAATTAGCCCGCCCATGAAAAACACACAGGACGGGCCGAAGAAACTTATTTTTTGATGATTACGACACGGAAGCCGATGTTGTTCTGGCGAGTTTTTCCGTCGATGTCCCAGCGGCGTGCCGAACGGCAGTCTCGTTCAATACTGTACCAACTGCCTCCGCGGACGACGTTGAGTGCGCCAGACCGCAGTCCTTTCGGATCAACGGCTTTTTGCTGTGAATACGGATAATAGCATCCTTTGCACCATTCCCACACATTTCCATGCATGTCAAACAGACCGAAGGCATTGGGATTGCCGACTCCAACGACGTGGAGGCGGGGAATATAGTTCTTTTCATGGAAGCGAACCTTTTTCTCTTTCTTCTGGTTATTGTTGTTTTCCCCAGGTTCGCCCCAGTTGTTGTTATTGTTGTCATTGGTTGTCACAACCACTTGCTCTTTGATTTTCACGACATTGTAGTTTGCTTCACGAGCCAGCAGTACCTCACCCGTGGAATAGGGCGTCTGCGTCCCTGCACGGCAGGCATATTCCCATTGAGCCTCTGTAGGCAAAGAGAACTCCAAGTCTTCTGGAAGTTTGTAATATGTTTTCTTATCAAGTTTCTGTGCAGCCAGGCGGTATTGCTCTGTCAACCGCTTGCAGAATTCCATTGCCTCCTCATAGGTGATATTGAACATCGGATATCCATCGCCGCGAGTCAGTGTCGGAATTTCCATGGAGCCTTCTATCGGCGGTAGAGTAACGACATTGACGGCAGAAGTTCCCA
>JAGCTA010000389.1 GCA_017963875.1 Victivallales bacterium
AAGGTGAACTTCCCCGCAGTCATGGCCGAACTCAAAAACGTCGGCTACGATGGTCCGTTGACCTCCGAGGTCTCGACCAACGACGCGTCCATCGAGGAAACCGCCCAAGCCATCCGCAAAATCATGCAGATGGGATGACAGAACACTGACGGCTGGGAAATGGACAAAACTCTCTCCATTTCCCCACCGCCGCATACTTCGTTTTTTCACCAAGGCTCTATTTCCCATGAGGGGCGGTAAATTTACATGACAAGGCACCTGTGAAAGCCCCCGATGAGGTCAATTATCAGTAACCCCAAATTGAGCGAAGCGAAATCTGGGGAAAGATGCCACAAAAGGAATACGACATCGGAGAGGTCGAACCTACCCTCATGTGAAACAGCGCGTTCACAAGACTTTGCAGGCATGACACGACCATGGTGTTTCCTCCACGTGTCGCGGCAAATAATAGTGCTCGATTGACAATACTTCCCTGTCTACGAGCATAATGCGAGAACGAATTTCAGATATCCTCTTCTCCGACCTCTTTAATCCATTTGCGCAGGAAATCAACAGCAGGGCCGCCGATATCGGCACAGGTATTGGAACAGAATATTATACCTTCGGATTTCCCCTGCCGTATATAATCGAGATAGGTTTCGCATTCAAACTCTAATTCTTGAGGAGAAAGCGGCTTTCCTGCGCCATAATTCCAGATATAGCATCCTGTCATCCGTCTTTTGTCTGGAGTGCGTTCAATCATTCGATCAAGGTCATTCCGCAGGGAATCCTTTTGAGCAGGGGTGTCCATATTCCAATAGGTAATGCCGTCGAACTCCCTGAGATAATCATCTATCGGGAACTCCAATCCTCTTTTGTACCACACAACCCACAGATCCAGGGGGCGTGACAACGCCGTATGAAGCCTTTCCCTCATATCGTGGATATAACTGCTGGAATAACGCGCCCAAAGTTCCACGGGTTGCATACGGTGTCCGAAAAAATCGTCCAGTATCGCTCCAGTTATATTGGGATACATTGCGGCTTGTCGAATGACTTCTTCCACATCGGTTTCTGAATCATTTCTTTTCGAGCCAGAATCACCAATGGCGGAATAGATGACTTTAGGTACATGCTTCATCTTTTCGGATTCCGCATCAAAAGGCGGCATCGGTTTACCGCACATCACAACGCGGAAGATATTGGGGATTCCAAGAAACGCGGCACCTTCCACTGGCCCAAGTTTGTTTCCTCCAGGAAGTTTCCATTTTGAATTGCCCAGCGAGTTTTGATGGGACATGACATCCTGTCCCCAAATCCATAGACGGTCTTTTAATTTCATAAAAAAACTTTTTTACAACTGGTTACTGGCAGTTCCGCCTTTCGTTTTCTTCATCAAGCATCTTGAAATAAAGGACTTCTGGGATGGTCCTGTCAAACCCCATCCGTTCGTATGCCTTCCTAGCGGGGGCATGAGCCTCATCCAATCCAGTATGCACCATTGCCATTTTCATTCCTTCCTTTCGGAAATAATCCAATGCAAAAGTGTACATCTCATGTCCGACACCCTTTTCTCCAGCAAGGGGGTCGGACGCATTGTTGTTGATCGTGCCGAGTTTTTTCTCGTAGTCGAGATTGAACATGATGAATCCAACAATCCGTCCATTTCTTTCACAGACATGAAGCCATTCAGGGTGCTTGTCTGCCATCGAAGTCAACTGAACGGTTTTGCTGTTCCTGGCATCAGGAATCCAGATGTCCAAAGCATCTTTCCCGATCTGTTCTTCAAAGCCATCGAAGATCCCCGCGTATGCGCGTTTCGCAATGGCGCAGATTGTTTCAATATCTTCTTTTCTGAACGCTCTAATCATGCTTGTGTTCCTTACGATTTTGTTCAGAGCACAACGACTCTTCGTTTGATTTCCAAGACACGCAAAAAAAGAATATGGAAATAATATACTTTGGTTTTCTAGAGGTTCTAGAGATTCTAGAGATTCTAGAAATTCTAGAGCGGCTAGTGGGGCTATAGATTCTAGAGCGGCTAGAGCGGCTAGAGATTCTAGAGCGGCTAGTGGGGCTAGAGATTCTAGAGCGGCTAGAGCGGCTAGAGATTCTAGAGCGGCTAGAGATTCTAGAGCGGCTTGAGCGGCTAGAGATTCTAGAGCGGCTTGAGCGGCTAGGTATGGTCTGCTAGGTACTTACTGCCAGGGAACTCAGGCATATAATTTCCCTTTCTCTCTGTCCCATTGGTCCCATCTGTCCCTGTTGTCCATTGGTCCCATCTGTCCCTGTTGTCCATTGGTCCCATCTGTCACTTTGGTCCCATGAAAACTGAATTAATACGCAGAACATTATAATTTGAGAAATCTTACTTTTTTCATGCGATTTCTCAAATTATAATTTATTAAACTGCTCTTTTCAATGGCTGTTGTTTCGAATGGTCTCACCTGGATGCATCATGGGATAAAGAATGATTCGAAGAATGGATTTCGCTGGATCATGCTTCGCAAGTTGCTCCAATGCATACTGGATTTCCCTAATCAGTTCATCAATCGGGACGGCAAAACTGGTTAGACGCGGTTTCATGTTCGTATTTCGGGAAAGATTGTCAATACCGACAACCGACAATTGCTCTGGGATTCGTATTCCATGCTCCTTCGCAGCGGCAATGATACCCGCCGCCGCTTCATCATTATGCGCTTGAATCCCATCGACAACCGTATTTTTCTCCATCAGTCTCTTGAACGCCTTGAAACCTTCCTCAAAATAGCCGAGGATATTGATGGCATGCGTACATGGATCTTCCATGGGGAAAAACTCATTGAAGAACCGCTTGACCCCCGTCCAGCGCGAACAGTTCACGTCACTTATATTTCCAAGATAGAAAAGATGACGGCATCCGCTGACATACAAGTTGTACAAACCATAGTAAGTCGCGTAACTCAAATCATGCATTATCTGATGATGGCAATCCCCTATCTCGCCAAACACGGTCAGCAGCGATATGCCGTATTTTGCGAAATGCTTTTCTATGGTGATAACATTCACATTGCCTGGAATCACCAACACCACGTTTATCTTGTTTTTGATTGCCATGTCTAGAACGACATTGAAGAAATACTTTTCGTAGTCGCGCGGGGATTCCAGAGTCGCGATGGAATGGAGCATAGGCTTAAAGCGTCCGCTTGCCAGCATTTGCTGTTGAAGATTCAGAAGTATTTCCGTATAATAAACGTCGCTCTCCAGACGAATCAAAAGAACATTGATCTGCTTGCTGCTTTCCTTTGCAGACGACTCCACAATTGCACGATGTTCAGGGATGCGCGACAGAATTCCGCGGAGGCAAAGTTCATCCACGCCGCGCCTCAATGTCATCAGGCAGACGCCTGCCTCTTTTGCCAATTGTGTCTCTGGCGGAATCTTATCACCCGCAGACAGATTTGGCAATACATTTTTCATAAGATAGTCTATGGCCTGTTCATATTTCTTCATTATTCCACCTATTAATTATTCCACCTATTTTCTGTAAAAATATTTATTTATTTTAATAAAATATATAGATACTTTTATATAAAATCAAATATTTTGTATAAAATAATTGATTTTCACTTTCCTTTTGATATAATACCATGTAAACAAAACATTTCGTATCAAATTTGCCATGCTTGCGGCAAGTCCCGCGTTCAAGGGCGATAATGTCCTTATTGTCACGAGTCAAAGCAAATTAACTATTTTCAAAAAGTCATTGAAGGAGCAAGAAAACATGGGAATCATTGTCAAAGCCACGCGTTTCACGTTGATTGAACTGCTTGTTGTCATCGCCATCATCTCTATTCTGGCGGCCATGTTGCTGCCTGCACTGTCCAAAGCACGCGAAAAGGCACGGATGATTACCTGCGTAAACCAGTTGAAGCATTTTGGCATACAATTGACACTGTATTGCGATGACAACAACGAGCATTTTCCAAATGCATACGCTCCATCGGGCGACTACGCCTATTATGGTGCACGTATCAAGGAAGCATCTGGAAATGGTTACAAGAATCTTGGTGTTCTCTTTGAAACGGGCTATATTACGGAAACGAAGCAATACCTCTGTCCAAGTGCCGTGGTCAGCGGCACATACGCCAACTGCGTGAATGCAGAGACATTGAAGGCGGCGACTACGGTTTCAAGCAGTGCATACAATTACATCTGCGCGAAAAAGAATGCCAACGGCACTGCGGCCTGCGGAAGCACAAGTTGGAATTGCGCCTTTGCACGCACGGCCTCCGTCACATCCGATTTACCTCTCTGCATTGACAAGGAAGGTGGAAGCAGTCATAACTACAGATACAACATTCTTTTTGTCGATAGCCATGTCAGTGCGCTCAGAGGAGACTCAACGCTCCAATGGTACATCGGCAATGCCAAGAACGTTGATTTTGTACCCTATCTTGGACAAAGGCTTGGCATCAAATAGCCTTTGGATTCATCCATGCGGTGGCAAACACATGGCTTGCCTGCCGCCTTCCTCACCAACATTCTGGATAGCCTCCAAACCTCCATTTCAAATCTGCCCATGAAACTATCACGAATCCACCTAGCCTGTTGTTTGTCCATTGTCGTTTTTCTAGCCTGTTTTGCTGACGATATGAAGGAAAGCCATCGCACTGTGCTGTTTGATTTCACGCATGGGAAGCCAGGGGCTGCCGTGCCTGGCTGGGAGCACCTGAAATGGATTGCAGACAAGGAAAACGAGGCAGACTTCACGTATGGCGAAGGCTCGGCGCTGTTGCATCTTCAGCCGTACAATCTCGAAACACAAGTGTATTATGCCCCCAACCGCCATTGGGATTTTCCACAGCCACAAGACTGGACGGATTACAACTTTCTGGAACTGGATGTCACCAACCCTGCCACGGAGACCAATTCCCTGCGCATTGACCTCTATACCGTCGGCACAAAAAGGGATGCCGCTGTGACGGTGCAGATTCCTGCGGGGGATTCCCGCACTCTGGTGCCATTGGCCTTCTTTGCCAAATTCAGGGAACCCGCCAACCTCAGGCAGGTAACACGCATTTCCCTCCTGAGACGCGAACTGACCCGACCGATTGATTTCGCCTTCCGCAAAATCAGCCTAGTCAAACTTCAGCCGAAATCTCGTTCCTATCAACTGGACGGCGGTCTTGCCTGGCAATTCGGAAAGTCTGGCCAGCAACTTCAGCCAGGCCTGACACTCGTGACGCCAGATTCCAGTTTCTGGAAGTCTGGCAACGTCAAGGCCATCGATGAAAAGAATCCTAGGCTCTGCACCTATGGTCCTCTCGCCGTCTCTGGCATTTTCAGCCAAGACGACGCTCTTCTGGAATTGCCAGTACCACAGCCAGGAGACTATCGCGTTGTCATACTCATCCACGGGATTCCCTCGAATATCTTCGACACTCGCGTGGCTTTCAGCAATGGCACGGCACGACATATCGTTGTTGGCAATTCATACGCGGAATATCTATTCACGGACGTTCACACTGATGGCACGAGCATCCCATTGACGCTAACTCACGGAGAACTGGGGCCTTGGGGCCTCACCGCCGCTGTCATTTTGCCAATTGACAAAGCGGACACTCTCATGCAGTCGTTTGTCTGGCCGATGATTGAGGATATCATGGTCGCCCCATGGGAAATCCGCAGCATGGCCAGTGAAATCATAACACAGGATGAGCAACTCCTCCTTCAACATGACATCTACCGCGAAGATTCCATCCAAGTCGATAATCTTCATGGGATAGGACGTCAACTCATCTTCTCCATCTGCCCCGCCAAGGACACTGGCGACGTCCGAATCGCCTTGGCAGATTGCAAAGGCCCAAACGGACAGGATGCAAGCAGACTTCTGTCTCTGACGGCCGCCCTTGATTATACGTTGGGCAAAGGCATGACCTATCGGAGGTTTCCAAGGCATTTCCGCGACTTTGACGAATGGCTTTCCCTGCGCGGCGGTCGCCGTCAGTTCTTTGCCATCGAAGCGCCTACGGCACCTAGCGGAACTTATTCAGGACACATTGATATTGCAGGTATTGAAGGCTTGAAGACAATTCCGTTCACGTTTGAAGTCCACGCCCTGAGGACATCCCCCGACTACAACACGTTCCTCTACTACTACCCAAGCAAACAGGACAGACTCAATCTTGCGTGCATGAAAGAGGCTGGATTCAGCAGCGTCGAATTGCCCGTGCTTGGACGAATCCTCACACTGCCTGACGGCACAATGGATTACGATGCCAGTGGGATGGAGAGTTTCATGCTCAATTACATGAAAACAGGTTTCAAGGGACGCTTTGTTCCGCTGTATCTATTCAATCCCTTCACAACGATGAATCGAAAACTCGGGGGGAAGAACTATCTGGAAGGCGCAGAACAGATGGAAGTCAGTGCCAATCATTTGGTGAAAGTCGTCCAGGCCGTCGAAAAGACGGTGGCGAAGCATCCTGAATGGCCCAAATTTGCCTACTATCCCTTTGATGAATACTCCGCGCCTGACTACGTGGCCTATTTCCACAGACGATTGCGCAGTCTTGGCGTTGAAACCTTCAGCACATCCGTCGGAAGGTATGGGCGCGGGTTGAATCTCAGTCCGCAGGACGGTCTATCCATTGCCTGTTTCCCTGGCCAATCCTTCGATAATCCTGCTGAATGGGAGCGTCTCAGACAACAGGCCGATGAGTTGAAGGTCCAGATATATGGCTATACCATGTCAGGGCCAGAACCTATTTGCCAGCGCTTCATCTGGGGTCTCCGTGCCTGGGAAATGGGCATGACGGGATTCGGCGCATGGCATTTCAACGGCGGAATGTTCTCGACATCGGAGATTGTCAGAGGCGAATATTCCTACAATTTCGCTGTCTTCGGCCCAGGGTCAATCATGAGAACCATAGCACTGTTCGGTGCATCGGACGGCATGATGGATTATGCGGCCTTGCAGGAGGCAGAACGTCGGGGGCTGGCCACAGGGCAAATCGAGGCGCTCAGAAAGGCGTCTCAACGTCTGCGGACCGTTTCAAAAGACAAACTGCTGGCATGGTATCTTTCAGAGGGTGAAGTGCTGCTTGCAGCCATCCGCACCGCCGTCGGGTATTGATGGAGGGTGCAATAAGACGAGCATGACAAGACGCGTCTAATGTTTCCACCACCTATGCCCCAAACGCCTTTTCAAGCAATTTCATTGACGGCTCGGGCCTGAAGGAATGGTCTGGAGCATCGACATGACACCAGTCCTCGTAGAATCTCCGCTCGTCCAGACCGAATAATGGCACCATGCCACGCATTGGAGGTGTGTCGGCGAATTTCGGATAACTGCTAATGGAAAGGCGGTCAGACGCTCCCGCATTCGCATAACTGGCTCGTACCTTGTCAAGCCATTCCTCCGCCCCGCCCTCGTTGAGCGCCAGATACTTCGGTGCAAGCGCCGCCAGCATGTCTGGAAACGCAAAATACTGCCAGATGCCAGGAACATGATGCCAGTTGCCATTGCCAGCGGCATTCTCGAACTCCGTCATAGCACAGTACCTTCTACGTTCATCACAGAGGAAATCATTGAATACCAAGGCTTTGAACTCATCGCACAACAACGCGAGCGACAACGCAGCCTCCGTTCCAAGAGAATGCCCCATCACTGCAAGGCGAGACGCATCGACGTCTGGCTGCATTTTGAACCATTTTAGGAACTGCATCTTCTGGAAAACGGAAACGCCGACATACGTCAGCCCCGCTTCAATATATCCCTCGACTAGTTTAACGCGAACGCTCCAGTTCGTCTGAGTCGTTGACTCGCCAAGGTCCGCGACCTCCGCCGTGCCTGGATTGTCGAATGCAACGGCAATGTATCCGCGCTTCACGCAATGCAACGTCTGCGCATTACGGTCGTCGAACCTGTAGTTGCAGCAATTGGGATTGGATGGCATCGGTTCGCCCGCAAGCAGTTCCTTCGGGGACGCCGAGCCTGGAATGCACAGCACGCCAGGCGCGGGGCGCGTCAATCCGTCAGGCCGCAACAGCAGTATGGGAACTGCCGAATAACGGTCTGGGTAGAACTCCCACTTCTCCAAATGATAGCCGTCACGCGGCTCGCTGCTCAACATGACGGGGGCTGGCTGCGGCTCGTCTTCCGACGGCATCCGCAGCAATTCCCGCAACGTCGCCTTGACTTCACGCTGCCATTCGGCGAAACGCTCTGATCCCTTCAGTGCTTCCAAATCATACGACAGACGCGGCGACGTGTCACGAAGCCTTGCATATAGTGCGCCAAGGCTGCCTGTCACACGTCCATCTGGCCGATGGCTCTTGAAATCATTTTCCCATGTGAACATTAGTGGATAGTGGTTAGTGGTTAGTGGTCTTTTGTTTGTCTGGTTGTCTTACCTCAACTCATAGACATGGACGGCGAACGGCGCAAAGTCATCCTTGAAAGCACCGCCAGCGACTGCAACTTTGCGCTCCTCAAACCACACGCTGCAATCCGTCGCACCGTTGACTGTGAACTTCGCTGTGACGTCCGCCTTGGCGGAATTGGCGCAGATGAGATACTGCTTGTCGCCAACACGCTTGTACAGTGCGCTGATGGAATCGAACTCCATTGCGTCTTTCGCGGGGCCAGCGGCAACCGACACGGTGAACGGCTTCTCATTGCACTGCGTCAGGAAGATATCTTGCAGTTTATTGAGTTCCGTCGCCACCGTGCAGATATTCTTCCAAGTTTCAGGTGTCGCAGTCACACCATGGTTCTTGTTGAAACCGCCATAGGTGTACCACGTAATGCCGTTGCCGCCATGGATGATGCTGAGATAACTCATGCAACGGAGTTCATCGTAGGTCGGGAAGCGCTCCCATGCACTCCATCCGTCGAAATACTGAATGATAGGCCAAATGGATTTGGCAGGATTGCCGTTTGCCGCCAAATCCGCCTGGGCGGTCTTCATGTCCTGGATAACCTGCGGCACGGCCATTTCAGAAGTGACATCCCTTTTGACAGGATAGATCTCGGGCAGGAAAATATCCGTTGAATTAACGTATGCACGGTAGCGTGAGTTATCGGGTGCGCCGACACCGTCCGCCTGCGAGGTCAAATGAGCCTTGTCAATGGCATGGATGGCATCATGAAGTTCCTTCAAATCTTCAGGGCTACAATACCCCGCCGTGTCGTCGGCGAGATACCATGAAAGAATCGCTGGATGATGACGCTCCCTGACGACATCCATCAGGACCTTCGATTTGTCCATCTGGTTTGCGCTGAAACGCGAAGCAATATACAGTTTGAAACCGTATTTTTCAGCGGCAGTCAAAAACTCCTCGAAACTTTCATTCCTAACCGAACTGTACGTATGCGCCGTGTTGAAGCCGCCCGCCTTCAGACCAGCGAACGCCTTGTCGAAATTCATTTCATTGAATTCGCGCTTGCAGACCGCGTAAAGTCCGATTGGGAAGAACGGCTTGCCGTCAATCAAAATCGCGCCGTCATTGCGGATTGTTGCAAGATTTTTTGTCTGTTCGACATTATCGACCAGTATCTGGAAATCGTTGCGAAGCCAATTGCCGCAGATATCCGCCACATTCAATGCAATCGTGTGGAAAATGGCTTTGCGGATATCCGCACCCTTGCTGTTAGGAATCTCCACTGACTCCAGAGGAGCCTTTGGAACGTATGACAGCGTATTTCCGCGATGCGTCACTTCGGAGGTGATGTCCTTTCCGTCCAGCATAACCTTCAGCGTATTCCAGTCAACACCCGTATGATCATTGAGCATAAATACTTGTGCCGCGGAGGCATCTGATACAAGCGCAGGAGTCATGCGCTGAATGGCAGGGGCATTCTTGTCCTGTCCTGTCCAGCCCTTGTCCACCTCATCGCCGATTCTCACTTCCTCAAGCGTCGGCGTGGATGTTTTATTACCAGTCAAAAAGGCATGATAGCGCACCCACTGATGTCCTGCGGCAGCCGTCGGCAGGGCGTCTCCAGAAGCGTATGATTTTGTGACATCTCCATTAGGTCCTGCTGGAGCCGACCATTCGCCTGGAGCACCATTATTGTCAGGCGCGATTGAGATTTGCATTGCAACGGACGTATTGGCTGGCACCGTCGCCTTCCAATTGATTTTCGCGCCGTTCTTCAATTGGAATGGGCGCGAAACGACATTTCCAGATTCGTACAACTGTGCATCTGGTGCCTCTGTCTCAAAGGTAACGCGATGGAAACACAACTTAGACTGCGGACCGATATTCGGTGAATCCGCGCCGATGTGGATGACGGCTTTCACTGCGTCTTTCGGGACATTGCCCTGGATACGGTTGTCCTCGATGCGATCCTTGAAGACATGGTATCTGAAGCGGAATGCGTCTTCCAAAGGTTTGCCATCCGCTCCATACCACACAATCTGATTATGGTAGAGATGTTTATGCCCGATTGAACGGTACATCTCGATATTTCCGCTTGTCGTAATGAGAAGCGTGAATTCACTTTCTGGAACGACGGCAAACGGCTGTGAAACCAGTTCAAACGCCGTATCACGCGGCTTTTTCGTCGGTTCCTTTGTGATGACCAGCCCCTTGTCCTGCTCACTGTAAGTGAAGACAAGCAGATTCTCGAAGTTTGTGTACGGCAGCCAGCCACCATTCTCTGGCGATCTGAAATCGCCGTCAAAGACTGTCTTCACCACACGTGAAAGTTGAATGCCGCCATCCTTGCACGCGATTTCAGAGCCTTTGACATACATATTTCCCTCAAGCGATTTCCCTTCAAGGCAATACGAACTCAGCAGCAGGCCAGCCAGCACACTCAGCAATCTTCCAGACTTGTTCATTTGGAATACTCCTTGGATTTGTCGTTTATGGAATCAAAAAAACAAAAAGCACAAAATCTATTTTAATCTAAAAATGAAAGAAAACAAATCAGTACGCATTTTTCACCCCATAAATCCTCCTCTTTCCAGTGCCCCAGACTCATTTTCCCAATTTAATAATTTTCATTTTCGTTTATATAAAGTTATATTACCACTATTCTGAATTCAAAAAACATCGACCATAGGACAAAGGAACATGAAACGCCATCACATATATCTAGTGCCATTGCTGGCATTCCTGTTGTCATCCTGTGCGCTATTCCAGAAAAACTCGTTGCTAGACAGCGAATTGGAAAAGCGAAATGAAGGACAGGAAGAGCAACTGGCAGAAGAACAGGACAAGCGTCTTCTTCGCCAGCAGGTTCTTGACAGGCTCAATGCCATCAGGGACCCCATCGCTGAAAAGGATTTCGCTAAAGCGGAAAAACTCCTCAGCGAAATGGAGAAAATGGATGAGTACAAGAACGAACTGGAAGACCTCTTGGAACTCCTTGCGCTTGCACGAAAACTTCCTCTTGACAAAACAGAACTCGCCATCGACCAACAGACCATCCTCAATGAGGCGACCAGCGGCCAGCGCCTGCCTAAATCATATAATAAAACACTTAATGTTCCTTCACCAGAGGAAAAAGAAACAGTCATTGAACTGGAAAATGTGCTGGACAAGCCAATCTCGATGAAAGTCACCAGTATGCCGCTCGGCGAACTGGCGATGCAACTCCGCGACCTCGAAGGGCTGAACGTCGCAGACCCCGTCAACATCATCTTCAATGATGAAGTCCTCAAAGGAAAGACTTTCACGGCAAATTTCAAAAATGTACCGCTGCGCGAGGTCTTTGATTACATTTCCTACAATCTCTCCGTCGATTTCAACATCCATGGCAACATCATTTGGGTGACAAAGGCGGCAGCCGAAGCCAAGGGGCCACGCCTCATCACCAAGGCAATTCCATTAAAGCAGGGAATCATCCCGCCTGTCCCCGAAGGATTCGGCGTCGCGGCAGCCGCAAAATCCGCATTCGAAACCACCAAGGAAACAGACTCCGACTTGGAGGAAGCACTCAAGGCGTTCTATGCGAAGAATACTACGGGCGGAAGTTACACCATTTTTCCACAGCGTAACATCCTCATGGTCACTGATACGCTAGCAAATATACGACAGATTGAAAAAATCGTCGAGTTGTTTTCAAAGCCGCCTTACCAAGTTTTGATTGAAGCGAAATTCATCATGGTCAGCGAAAGCGACCTTCATGATGTCGGCGTTGAAATCTCCCGTGCCAACGGCGGCAAGACAGGTGAAAAGATCACACCAAACCACCAGGAAAACGCGAACCTGAGCGATTTCTTCTCCAAACTGGGGCTTCTAGCGGCTGACAATTCGACTGGCGTCAGTTCCATGACGGTCAGCGGCATCCTGGGCAACCGCAGTTTTGACATTCTCATCCGTGCTCTGGAAAGCAAATCCTCCACCGTCACCCTCAGTGCTCCACGCATTACAACGCTCAATAACCGCACGGCACGAATCAGAAAGGGAGACAAACTCTATTATTTCGAGGAATACAATCTTCAAACTGTGGACAATGGCGACATTGGCAAGGACACCATCCTCGTCCCAACAGGCAAACCCACCACGCTTGGCCTGGGCATTACCTTTGATGTCAAAGCAAGTGTCGGTACGGACCAGAAGACCATTCTGCTAGGTCTCAAGCCAGAAATCATCACGCTCCTGCAATGGGAGGACTACACTTCTTCAAAGACAGTGACGAGCGCAGACAAGAAAACCACGACTGTCCAGGGAACGGAAGTCAAACTTCCACGAACCCACGAACAGACGATTGCCGCATCAGTAGCCATCAACAGCGGCGAAACTGTCATACTCGGCGGAATGGTTGAAAATCACGAGACATACGAAGTCAAGAAAGTCCCCTTCCTTGGAGACATTCCATTCATCGGCAATTTCTTCACACACACCACCAAAAATGTCGAACCAGCAAATCTCCTCATTTTTGTGACGGCGACCATCATCAACGAACGCGGCGAATATGTCATCGTCAACCCCTAAATATACATTGTCAGAACACACTTCAGGCATCGGCATAGACCTGACTGGGACCTCAGTGCGCCTGTTGCACCTGAGCATCTCCAATGGTGCGTTCCGCATCAATGCCGCAACGGTCATCAATGCGTTGCAGGAGGGCATCCTTGACGGACAGGAATTGTCGGAAGCCATGGAAAAATGGCTTGGCGACCGCAATCTGACTTCCGTCCAGGCATGTGCCACCCTGCCCCCGATGACCACCACGGAATCCATCTTCGACCTGCCGCCCGCGCTGCCTGCAGTTGAAATCGGCAAGATGGTCGCCGTGCAGGCACGGGCGTTGGAAAACATCTCCGACGATGCATTTATCCATGACTACCAACTTATACGCGTTTCCAAAGAGGTACGGCAACCCGTCATCATGGAAATCGTCAAGGAAAGCAGCGTCAACCAGCAATACAAACTGCTTTCCGAACACCATGCCAATATCAGACAGATGACCAGCCATGGTCTCGCTGGAGTCAACGCGCTTCTGACACTCCATCCCACGGCATCTGCGACGGCGGGACTTCAGTTGCTTCTCAACATCGAGCCTGACTACAGCACGCTCTCCATTCTGCGGGGCGGGCATCTCATGGGGCAGTCATGGCTGTCGTTCTGCACTGCTCCCCATGACAGTGCAAGTTCCCCGCAGGCACTCAAGGATGACATCACTGCGGCACTTGAACGCTGGCATGAGACATCAAAGGACAATGGCAATTCAGGCATTCCCCATACGCTGTGGCTTACGGGCGAAGGTGCCATGCACCACCAATACCGCGATTTTCTCGCAAAGTCTTTCCCATGGATGGAGATACGCATCCTTGGCGTGCCAGACACCTTTCTGGAAGCGACAGACATCGCCACAGATACCTCACAGGAAGGTCTCCATCCTGAACTCATTGTGGCATTCGGACTTGCAGTCCAAGCCATCAATACGTCTCCCCTCACGATTTCGCTTATTCCTGAACTTGCCCGCTGGCAACAGGAACGGCTCAAAAGTTTCCCGCTGCTCGTCGTCTCGGTCGCGTGCGTTTTCTTTGGCATGCTGTCATTATATCTGGGAGTTTCCTTCAGGATGAAGACCATGGAGGCAAAGATCATCAGCGAAAACAACATGCTGAAAAGATGCCAGGAGTTGGTTCCTAAACTTGACAAGGCAAGGAAGCAGTTGGATTTTCACCAGAAGCAGATGCTCCCCATTGTCGAGGCTGGACATCGTACAAACCGTTATCTCGAAGTTCTCCAGATATGGGACAAGGCATTGGAAGGAGACAACAGTTCACAACGTCAGAACTGGGGGATTTTCCTTGCTGATGAAGGCTCGTTCAATTTTGTCAACACAGAGCATACGCCCAAAAACGAAAGGAACAAGACAACACCATACGAGCCTGAATTTGATTTGACGACGCGTTCGCAGATGAACGATGCTCTCGCCATGGAATCCCCTCACCAGCCATTGCCTCAACTCCAGCCGTCCGCAGTGCCTTTCAAGCAAAAACTCACCCCCGTCACAGAAATCCCCTTCCTGAAAAACATCTATATCGGCGGCATTACACCGCTTGGAGAATCGCGCTACAAGGTCGTAAAGGAAATCCAGACGCGACTTATGGAAACCAACATCTACACCAATGTCGATGACCATATCGACTTTCTCATCAAGTCTTTCAGCGACAGATATTTCATGCCGTGGCTGGATTTTCTCAGGGAGAACAAGCAGGCGCTCGGCAATGACTATACCATTTTTTTCCTGCAATTGCCCTTCAAAGACAATTACATCAATCAGGAAATGCTCCTCTCCCCGCCTGTTCCAGAAAGAAAAAACAAGAAAAAACGTTGATCCAATAGCATCATTTCATGTCATATCATCCGTACAGACAATGGCCTAAGTTCCATCGTCAACTTCTCCAGTTCTCGCTGGCGTTGCTGGCGTTGTTGCTGGTTGTGCTTTGGTTCCATGTCCTGCCACGCTGGCAAGTCCTTGAGGAACGGTCGGAGGAATTGGAGCGAGAGAAACAGACTTTCGAGAATAAAAGTTATCCACTTGATGCAGTCCTTCTTCAACAGCACCTCGCAGATTGCGAACAGCAATTGAATGGCAAGGAAAAGTCCAAGGGGTTGATTCAATTATCGAAACAGACGATAGAAAAAGCGACGTCCACCTTTCAAAATGACATTGTCACCGCCTATCCAGTCGAGCCTATGTCTCAAGAAACCCCTGAGATCATTTTCGTCAATCACGCCAGCCGCATTGACTTCAAGGACTTGTTCGACCGCCTGAACACCAGCCTATCCGATGAAGGTATCACCATCACCCCGCAGTCGCTTGGACTTGATGAAGAAAGTCCCGAACCTGTGTATCAGCAGATTCTCAAGTTATGGACAATCAGAAAACTCATCGGTCTAGCCAGCCAAAACCATCTGGACATTGAAGAAAACAAGGAGGAAAACGCCGCGGCCATCCGCGCGCGCCGTGTCATCGCTTATACGTTGACCGCCAATGAGGAGAAGCCCTACCTTCTGGAATTTCCCATACGAATCAGGCTTTCTGGAACAATGAAGGATTTCCTCTCGTTTGTCGATAACCTCCAGGGGCCGGACATGTATCTGCCTATGAAACGTCTGATTGTCCATTCAACGCCACCACAGTCTTTTCCACCAGGAGAGACAAAGATTGTCGAGCGACTCCAGTTCACTGTGGTCTGTTCGTCCTTTTTCAAGATTCCTGAAAACTGATAAATGCAGAAAATCATTCAAATCATCATCGACAACTGGGAAAAATGCGTCCTGGGGCTTGCCATCGCCATTGGCATCCTGCTATGCGCGGCCGCGGCATTTTTCTTTCAGGGCGAATTACTTGAACCGCCAGAACCTGGAAAACCTCTTTCTTCTGTCAGGTATTTTCCCTGGGATGAAGAGCCTCTCTCCTTTCTCAACCCAGTCATTCCAGACGCAAAGCAAGCCAATCCGTTTGCAAAGGCACTGGCCAACCTGTTGCCTAAACCTCAGCCGCCCGAGACACCAAAAACTGTCGAGCCGCCCGAGCCGCCAAAAACTGTCGAGCCGCCGAAACTAGTCGAACCGCCCGAACCACCCCAAAACGTCGAACAAGTTCAAGAGCCCCCGAAACCCGTTGAACAACCTGAGCAACCTCAACCAGCCGAACAGGTTCAGGAACCGCCAAAGCCCGAACCGCCGCCAAAGGTCATCAATACCATCACCATCACCTACCGCGGATACTATATTGACCTCTCTGGCACCACGATTGGAATGCTTGCAATCAAGGATTCACGGAATGATTCGACGCAATATCTCCGATTAAAGCCACAAGAGACATTCCTTGATTTCTTCAGCCTTGCGAATATCACTGAAAACGATATTACAATACAGACAAGAGACGGCCAGTTGAAAACAATTCCATGGAATCAAAAAGGCGTCTTCGAAATCGACAAGTAATCCTTATCGGTCAACGGCTGACATAATGCCTTCAAAGCGGCTTATTCAACTCGAAAACAGCCACTGCGCCATTCGTCAATGGTCTTGCGCGAGACTTCCTTCAGCCCAAGGGCAGTAAAACGCCTGAGTATATCGTCATACTGTTCAATCAAAATCCCTGACAGCAGCAGATAACCAGGACGCTCAACATAACTGACGACTCGTTCGGCATTCGCCAGCAGCACGACCGCAAGAATGTTGGCGGCGACCAATTTCGCCTTCGGACCATTGTATGAAGCAAGATCCGCGACAGAGACATCGACGCCCGATATGCCGCACAACGCCATGTTTTCCAGCGTTGTCGGAATGCACTGCGGGTCATTGTCAAACGCATAGACTGGACGATATCCAAGAAGCCATGCGCCCATTGAGAGAATTCCAGAACCGCAGCCAGCGTCAAGGAAGGAGACGGGGCCCTGCTGGCGTTCAAGTTCATCCATGAACTGCAAACAGGCCTTGGTCGTCCCATGATATCCCGTGCCGAAGCACATGCCTGGATCCAAGGCAAGAACCAAATCCCCAGGCTGTGGCTGGTAATCTTCCCAACTTGGCTTTATCACAAGTCGTTCGCTAGCGCGGAAGGTATGGAAATTCTTCTTCCAACTTGTACTCCAGTCTTCCTCCAGCAGTTCTTCGCAACGCACTTCAACGGAGCCAGAGAGGCAATCCTTCCAGTCCTTTAGCCCAGTCTCGATGGCTTCCCGCCACTCTTCCGCCTGCGCCATGGATTCCGCCAGGACATACGTCGTCCCGACCTGAGTTTCTTTATTCGAATAAGATGAAGGGCAATACCCCAAGGCGGCAAGCGCTTCTTCGATAATCACCACATCATCCAAGTTGCTCAATACTTCAACGACTTGTATTTTCCCCTCGGCAGTCTTTGGCATTTCCGCGTTCTCCTATTTCGTCCAGCGGTGTCTTGTCAGCGACCATACGGCGAAAGCGCACGCAATTCACGAATAATCCCTGGCACCACGCGAAGTATCTCATCCACTTCCGATTCCGTATTGTAGCGGCTGAAACTGAAACGGATGGAACCGTGAAGCGAACGGTAGTCCACTCCCATGGCACGCAAGACATGGGACGGCTCAAGGGAGCCGCTTGTGCATGCGGAACCTGAAGACGCGCAGATTTTCGCTGCCTGATACATGCGCAGCAATATGGATTCGCCTTCTATGTACCTGAAGCAGATGCTGGACGTATTCGGAAGACGATGCTCCACATCGCCATTGACCTGCGGATCGGGGCATGTGTTCAGCAGGCCCTGCTCCATACGGTCACGCAGTCCCTTCACATACGTCTGCTCCTTTTCAAGATTTTCAGACGCCAGTCTGGCTGCCGCCCCCAATCCAACGATGCTTGCGACGTTTTCGGTCCCAGCACGACGCCCACGCTCCTGATGCCCCCCTGTCAGGAAAGTCGAATAAGGCGTGAAACGGCGCACAAACAGCACGCCGACCCCTTTCGGGGCATGAAGTTTATGGCCACTCAAAGACAGAAAATCAATCGGCTTGTTCTTCAGATTGATTGGAACCTTTCCGACAGCCTGGACGGCATCCGTATGGAAAAGCGCACCATGCTCATGGGCGATTTCCGCCAATTCAAGCACGGGATAGATATTGCCGATTTCATTGTTCGCCCACATGCAGGATACGATCGCCGTGTCGTCGTCAATCACTTGACGCGCCTGCTCCAGATTAATCCTGCCATACTTGTCCACTGGCAGATATTCCACTCGAACACCATGCTTCTCCAGGACGCGGCACAACGAAAGGATGGCCGCATGTTCCACGGCAGTCGTCACAACCTTGTGACGACCGCGCTGCGTTTCCAACGCACTGCGAATGGCGGTGTTGTCGCTTTCAGACCCGCAACTGGTGAAAATGATTTCATCCGCATTCGCACCAAGCAATGCGGCAATTGAGTTTCGCGCCTCATCAATGCCAGTTGCAGGCTTGGAGGCAAACGGATGGGGGCTGGATGGATTCCCGTATTCCGTTGTCAGGAAAGGCACCATTGCCTCAAACACTTCAGGCGCAATGCGTGTCGTTGCATTGTTATCGACATAGATGATTCCCTGCTCTGACATTTCCACGATCCTCCTCAAATCTATTTGACCTCAATCACATTGATGCCAGGAGATACTTTCTCACGCAGTTTCGCCTCGACAAAATGCTTCAATGTCTGAAGCGCGGACGCACAGCCTGCGCACTTGCCCTGCAGGCGCACAGAGACATCATTGCCATCAATGTCAACCAGTTCCACATCGCCGCCATCACCCTTGAGTCCAGGGCGGATTTCAGTATCAATCGTACTCTGAATCAAGGCTATCTTCTGCAAATTGGTCAAATTCGCAGGCACGGTGCTTGGCGTTTCACTGTGTTTTCCATTGATGCTGTCAAGAATAGCCTGGATGTCATCCTTGCATGCACCGCAGCCTCCGCCAGCCTTGGTAAAATGGGTAACCTGCTCCACCGTCGTCAGGTGATTCGCCTTGATGACGCTGCGGATTTCCGCTTCGGTTACATTGAAGCAATGGCAGACGACGCGATCGGCGCCCTCTTCCGCCGTTTCCTTCACTGGGACATTCCAGTCTGGATGCTTCGCAGCCATGTCCTTGACGGCCGCCTCAAATGCCTCCGTCCCCATGACGGAACAATGCATCTTCTCCTCGGGCAGTTCCCCCAGAAAATCCGCAATGTCCTGATTGGTCAGGCTGACCGCCTCGTCAAGCGTCTTTCCCTTAAGCATCTCCGTCAAGGCGCTGGCACTCGCGATGGCGCTCGCGCACCCAAATGTCTGAAACTTCGCATCGACAATTGTCTTCTTGTCATCCGCGACTTTCAAAAACAGTTTCATCGCATCGCCACACACGATATTTCCGACTTCGCCAATCCCGTCTGCATCGGCGATTTCACCGACATTGCGCGGATGAAGAAAATAATCCATTACTTTTTCAGTATAATTCCACATTGACATGACTCCTGTGTATGCTCTGGAACAAAGGGACAGCCGTTTCCTCTGTGAAGCCTGTTTTTTTCTTTTGCCCTCTTCCACAATAAGGACAGATTCCTGAACCAATTGCTTTGGCAGTGGTGCTATGACCTCGAAGAGGTCAAATATCAGTAACCCCAGGTTTCGCTTCGCTCAACCTGGGGGAGCCGCCCCAAAAGTATTCCGACCTCGAAGAGGTCGAACCAGCCCCAAGAGGAAAAGAACATTTATATACATAATATAATCCATGAATGGACAATTGTCCTGTCACATTTGCCATTTTGATTCACATACAATTTGCAAATACGCAATATTCAAGTATTTTTTATCCAGAACGCGCTATTGTCATATCTGCTTTATGGCTGTACAATATGGATATTGTCGGCGAAAAGCCGAAGAATGCCAATTCACCACGTCAAATAAAAGCAACCCCAACAACACAAGGAGACACGTCATGCAAGGAACTTTCCGCTTCTCATTTGGTCCATGGAACATCCATGAAGGTGCCGACCCGTTTGGTCCAGAAGTCCGTAAAACAATCCCCTTCAACAAAAAACTTGAAGCATATAAAAAACTTGGATTTGACGGAATCCAGTTCCACGATGACGATGCGGTTCCAAACATGGCAAACCTCACGCCTGCGGAAATCATCAAGGAAGCCGAAGCCCTGAAGAAAACATTGGACGACCACGGGCTGGTCGCTGAATTCGTGGCGCCACGCATGTGGTTCGCCCCGCAGACCATTGACGGCGGATACACAAACAACTGCCCAGAATGCAGAAAATACGCATTGGAACGCACAAAGCGCACCATCGACATCGCCAAGGCGCTCGGCGCGCGCAACATCGTTCTCTGGCTTGCTCGTGAAGGCACCTACATCCGCGAAGCCAAAGACCCAGTCGTCGCAACGGAACGCATTGCCGAAGCGCTTCAGATGATGCTTGACTACGACAAGGACATCCGCATCATGATTGAATCCAAGCCCAACGAGCCTGTGGACCACGCCTATATCCCGACCATCGGCCATGCCATCGCCATGGGTTTGCTGACCACCGATCCCAAGCGCGTCGGATGCCTCATCGAAACGGCGCACGCACTGCTCGCCAACCTCGCGCCATCTGATGAAATGGGCTTCGCGCTCGCCCACAAGAAACTCTGGAGTGTCCACCTCAACGACCAGAACGGCCTGAAATTCGACCAGGACCTCACATTCGGCGCCGTCGATCCACGCCGTGCCCTCAATCAGGTCCGCGTCCTTGACAAACACGGCTACGGCAATGATGGCGAATGGGTCGGCCTTGATGTCAAGGTCATGCGTACGCAAAAGGAAGGCGTGGACCTCAAGCACCTCGAATACAGCCGCAAGATTTTCCTCAACCGGCTTGAGATTTCCCGCTCGCTG